>NZ_DASTAT010000105.1 GCF_035712445.1 Oligoflexus sp.
AAGGAAGGTGAAGCTCAATGACCTTGCCGAACAGATCGGTATCACGCCGCAGAATCTTTCCGTTTTAAAATCGGGGCGCGCGAAAGCCATCCGCTTTTCCACTCTCGATGCCATCTGCCGTTATCTCGATTGCCAGCCGGGGGACATCCTGGAGTTCTCGCCTCAGGAAGCTCCCGAAGGAAGCGGACTCGATGATTAATAATATGTAAATCGCGCCCCTCATCCCGTCCGCCAAATAAATGTACTAAACTATTTAAATAGCCCAAATAGTTAGTCCATTTATGTAAACGGGGAGACAGGGATGCGTGTTCACCTTGGCTTTGGTCTGTTCGTCCTGCTGCAGAGCCCCAGCGGCTACAGCCTTTCCCAGCAGCTTGGAAACTTTCGGATTCAATCCAACGGAGATGCCCTCGAAGTGACGCATAGCGCCGCCCCGGGGCGCGTGATCTGGGAACGGAAGCTCACGGCCACCTGGCTGCGTTGGGCCCAGGCGGAGACGACAGTCAAAAGCAATCAGGGTCACTATGATTTCTCGGCGAAATTGAAAACGCTCTGTGATACGGGCCTGACTGCGGCGAGTACGGAAATGGAGGGCCAGACTCTGGTCATGCGTTTTCCCCTGCAGGGCGCCGCTGCATGTCAGGGGACTTTTGCCGAACTGCGATGGAGCGTGGAAGATGATGCGCGTCTCATCCTTGTGATCCGCAGCACCTGGGCCGCCGCCAATCACATGGAAATGAAGCTCGCATCCGTGCCAGAGGAAGGTTTTTACGGCTTCGGACTGCAGCCGACTTTTTTGAATCTGAAAGGCCATAACGTTCCCATCTATACCCAGGAGCAGGGCATCACCCGCGGCCGTCAGCCTTTCACCGCGCTCGTGAATGCCTCCGAGCCGGGCGCGGCGGGGTCAACGGTGACGAGTTACATGGCGGCTCCGCAATTTATCAGCAGCCGCGGGCGTGGCCTCTTCCTCGAAAATCGTGAGTACGCGGAAATTGATCTGAAGGATAAAAATGCCGTTTCCCTGCGGCTTTTCTCGGGTGAAATGCGCATGCAGATTCTGGGCGGCGCCACACCTTTGGCCCTGCTCGAAGCCTTCACCCGTTACAGCGGACGGCAAAAACCTTTGCCGGACTGGTTTCATTCCGGAGCCATCGTCGGCATGCAGGGCGGAACCGCGAAGGTGCGCGAGGTCTGGCAGAAACTGCAGGAGCAGAAGACGCCGGTCGCCGGCTTTTGGCTGCAGGATTGGGAAGGCAAACGCCGCACGTCCTTTGGATCGCAACTGTGGTGGAACTGGGAGCTTGATCGCGAACTCTATTCCGGTTGGGAGAGTTTGCGCGGAGAACTTTCGCAGAAGAATGTGAGGGTCCTGGGCTATATCAATCCGCATCTTGTGGATGTTGCGGCGGAAGGCAAGCCCAATTTTGATCGGAACCTTTACGCCGAAGCGCAGACGCAGGGTTTTTTGCTGAAGGATCTGCAGGGGAACGACTATGATTTGAAGCTGAGCGCCTTCAAAAGTGGTATCGTCGATCTCACTCATCCCGGCGCGCGTAGCTGGCTGAAGAATGTTATTCAGGACGAACTGCTCGGCGCGGGCCTGAGCGGCTGGATGTGTGATTTCGGTGAATCGTTTCCTATCGACAGCAAAAATTTCGCGGGACTGCCGGCGCTTTCCTATCACAATCAGTTTGTCGAGGATTGGGCGCGTTTGAATGAAGAGGCCCTGGTCGAAGCTGGTCGCGATGATGTCGTTTATTTCTGCCGGTCGGGTTATACGCAAAGCCCAGGCGCGGCGAGACTCTTCTGGCAAGGCGATCAGATGGTGACCTGGGATGCGAATGATGGTTTGAAATCGGCTGTGACGGGTTTGATTGGTGGCGGGCTCTCCGGCTATGCGCTCAATCATTCGGATATCGGCGGCTACACCACGCTCTCCAAGTTTGGTATCGGTCTGAAGCGCGAGAAGGAACTCCTGCTGCGCTGGATGGAATTCAGCGCCTTCACCGCGGCCTTCCGCACGCACGAAGGGAATTTGCCGGAAGAGAACGTTCAGTTCTATAGCGATGCCGAGACGCTGCAGGCCTTTGATCGCAATGCAAGGCTCTTCAAAAGTCTGTTCTTTTATAGGCAGGAGCTTTTCCAGGATGCCGCCACCCGTGGCTATCCGCTGGCTCGTGCGCTTTTTCTGCATTATCCCGAGGATGCGAAGAGCTGGACGGTGGATGATGAGTATCTTTTGGGTTCGGATATTCTGGTGGCTCCGATTGTGGAGAAAGGCGCGCGCGATCGCAGCGTTTATCTGCCTGCGGGCAGCTGGGTGCATGTGTGGAGTGGAAAAACTTACGGGACGGCAGACAGAGGGCTGACGGTAAAAATAGAGGCTCCCCTGGGCCGGATTCCGGCTTTTTATAAAAAAGATTCCGCTTCGGGTGCTCGCTGGGTCGAGGAACTCAAGGCGCTCGGGCTTTTGCCTTAAGCCGCGGTCTCCTGTCCAATCCTTTGACATTGCTTACGCCCAAGGCAAGGTCCCCGGCAAAAATCGAAAGGATTCTGCCGGGGATCCCGCCCTCCCCACCGGTATAAGTCTTGCTTTATTCGCCTCGACAAGACCATTACACTAGGGGTAGACCCTCACAACCGACACGAGGACGACTCCGATGACAAACCCGAACTGTCTCCTCTTCACCCTTGTGCTGCTGACGCTGGGCGCTTGTCATAAGCGAAGCCAGATCGAAGCCGATCAGATCGCGCAGCCTGCGCGGACGGAGCCCGGTGATTTACCAAAACCGACGACACCCGCAGCGCCGGTCGCTGCCGTAGACTGGAAAGAGGGAAGCCCCGCGAACCTGGTCGGCAACTGGGCGAGTTCCCTTTTTCAGGATCAGCGCTGCACGGCTTTTTATACTTTTACCACGGCAGCCTTGGCTGAATTGAATCTGATCTGTCTGAACGCCGAGAAAAAACAATTCGAACGCGAATATCGCCGCTATACCGTTGCTCAGTATCCGGGAACGCAGCAGGTTCGTTTCAAACCCAAGGAATCAAGCTGCCCGGGAACCGACAACCGCGGCATCAAAGCGGAAGGCGCCGCCTTTCTTTATGCCGTGGAAAACAAACCGATGCCCGAGCAGCCGACCAAGATGGCTCTTTGGGAACCGGATGTGAATAAAACGCCTCTGAATCTGAGCAAATCGGATGGGCTGATGGCCGAAGGCTTTCCTGGTAAAACAGGAACCTACCTCGGCATGCCGATCGTCACTGGCTGTTTTACCGAAGGCCTTGTGGCGAAATTTGAAGCGACACCGACGCCTTGAACCGGGAGACTGCCATGCAGAAAAATTTCTTAGGACCGTTCGTAACAATCACGATAGGTCTTTCCATTCTGGGAACCGCATGCAAGCCCGTGCGCTCCACTTCTCATGTGAAAGTGGTCAATGGTCAATCCGTGGCCGATGGAAGCCCCGTGCGGTCCACCACGGTGGGGCTTGTCAGTTTAAAAGAGGATGGTTCCAAAGATCGCATCTTCTGCACAGGCGTGATCGTCGGTACTGATGCGATTCTCACCGCCACGCAGTGTCTCGATTCCGCTGCGGATGCCGGCGTGAAATGGGGAATCTATCTCGATCATCCACGCCTTGTCGCCCCGCAGATTGTGGCTGTGAAAAGCAGTCAGCATTATTCCGCCGGCGGCAGTCGTGATTATCCAAGCTTGAACCTTTCCCTTGTCCGTCTCATGGCTCCGATTGATCCCGCCATCGGCTATGTGGCGGCGGAAATCCTTCGCAGTCCCATGGGGCTTCAGACCGGAACGGAAGTTCTGATTGCCGGTTATGGCCGGCAAAGCAGCAAGTGCCTCGATGCCACGCGCTGCAATGGTGTGCTTTTGGAAGCGAAGAGTTCGATTGATTCCTTTCAGGATGCCAATCACCTTCTGAGCACGGTTGTGGTCCGGGCCAAGCAGGATCAGGGTTCTGTATGTTTTGGAGATGCCGGTGGCCCAGCTTTCGTGCAGGTCAATGGCCAGTATTTCCTTGCCGGTATTGCCAGCGGTTCCTTCCGTCGCGGGTTGAGTGAACTCACCGCCGCGAAAAACGATACGCTCGTCTGTGAGAATGGACTTGCCGCCTTTACCTTCCCCGGTGATTACCTCGCCTGGATGGAACGCAGCGCCGGTTTGAGTTTTGCGCCGCCAAGTCCTGGTAACCTGCCGCGCAGCAGCAATCCTGCGATTGAAAATGCGGCTCAGACCAAAAAGCCGGTGAATACGCAGAACTGGGTGGAGTGGCTGGCTTTTGCTCAGCATCAGGATCCTTCTTTTGCAACGGTGTCCCTTTTGCAGCAAAAACTTTTGGAGACCGAGCAGGCTCGCAAGGATGCAACGAAGCTGAGTGAGCTTGATTTTTATCTGAAGCCACAGGAGTCGGCGCAGCGCGCGCAGACCACCACCGAGCTTGTTTTAAAGCGTGAAGGCAAGATGCAGCCGCTGAGCAGCCTTGAGCCTCTGGCGGCCTTTGTCAGTCTGAATAAACTCGAAATCGACGGCATGGCCATCACGGATTTTTCTCCTTTGGCCAATCTTCCTGCGTTGACGACTTTGAAGATCACAGGGAACGTAGCGGATGCGAGTGCAAAACCCGCGCTGCCGAAAATGGAGAGTCTTGCGAGTCTCACCCGCTTGCAGTCTTTGGAACTGGATCAAGTGGGAACGGAATCCTTGCGCGGCGTGGATGCTTCGAAACTTTTGGGGCTTAGGACTCTGACTCTGGTGGGCAATGGCCAGCCGATCTTTATTCCCAAGGCTCCGGCTCTGGAAACTTTGATCATCAGCAACGCGGATCTCACTAACCCCGATCTTCTGGTGGGATTGCCGGCGTCTTTAAGCACTTTGAAAATTACAGGTTCGAAGCTCACATCCGCAGCCTTTGTGAGCAGCCTTGTGAACCTCAAAACTCTCGATCTGAGCGGCAATCAGATCAAGGATTTTGCGCGCGTCGCGGATCTGAAAAAACTGACTTCCGTTTTTGCGGTCGGCAATCCTGCGACCAGCAAAGTTTGTGGAACGCCTGCGGCCCCGCAGTGTGAGTATGATTTGATTACGGCGCCTGTGACTCTGGACGAATACTGTATTAACTTCGTCTTTCAACCTGGCGGCAAGGCCTATACGGCAGCCATCGAAGCCTTGAGCGTGGCCGCTGCGATTCCTACGCCGAAAAACGCAGCGGAATGCGCGGATTTGAATAGCAAGCTTCGGTTGAAGCGCAAGCTGGATCTTGTTGGAACCGGCACCCCAGGTCCCGTGGACATCAGCCCTGTGGCCGCGATTCGCAGTCTGAATAATCTGGCTCTCAAAAGCTTCGGTGTGGTGGATGTGAATCCACTGGCGAAGCTTATCAACCTGGACATCCTCGATCTTTCATCGAACGTGATCACCGATGCCAAGGCCCTTGAAGTTCTGCCCGAGTTGGTGGAACTCAACCTGAGTAAAAACGCGATTGCCGATATGAAGGGCTTTACGCATCCTAAGCTGAAACGCTTGATTCTGGATAGCAACCGCATGACGAGCGTGCAAACGCTCGGTGATTTGCCGGAGCTGCGCATGCTGTCCCTTGCGAATATGCCTGGGTTTAAAGATGTGAAGGGCGTGGGCGGCAAAGCGGCAAAACTTAAGAATTTGAATATCGCGAAGACCGATGTAACGGACCTTCAGACGCTTGAGCCGGCGGTCGGACTTTCGATTGATGCGCCTGAAGAAGCTGTGAAAAATGGCTGTCCCGTGCTCCTGGGCTCCTGTCTTTCGGATGGAAGCACCCCCATGACCAAGGCCGGGCCGGTGCCGGGCCTGAAGCCTGGGCAGACGATTCAGATCAACCCGACGGCTGAAGTGAACCTGCCGGGGCTGAGTCTTTCGGTGAAATTGGAGTGATCCGCAGACTGCTCAGTCTGCGATGATGAGACGAATCTCAAGCGCGCGATGAACTTCAGACGACTCGCGAGGTTCCTGCGAAAGGATGGTGCCCGAGGGTTTGCCTGTACCTTTTTTTCGGGCAACCACCTTATAGGTGAACCCGGATCCCTCGAGGTATCGCTTGAGATCATCGCTTTCCGCGATTTTTCCGACCATCGCAGGGACGATACGGCTTTCTCCGCCGACGGTTCCATGCAGGGTCGCTTCGCCTCCACGAGGTGGGGGAGTTGTGCGATCCAGATTTCGGCCTGAGGCTGTTGTGACTATCCCCGCTATCATGATGAAAAAGACGAAAGCATTCATAAGCACCTTCTTTGGTGGGCATCGGTTCATCTCTGTCGAAAAATAATCAATTACGAATATTTTAGCACTATCAGCGATTTCAGCGGATTCTTACCGCTGACGCCGGGGGAGCGGCTTTCCTTTTGATGTTCCCGATTTTCAAACAGGTTCATGCCGCAAATCCACCCCTGAATCGTTCTCAACTGCGGGAATGCCAATCACCTGCATGAGGATGGTCAATGAAGCGTATCGCAATGATTTTAGGGGTCCTGATTCTGGTCTTGGGCGGAACCGCTGCCTGGACGAACTGGCAGAAGGAGAAGGAACATGCGCGAGCCCAAGCCGCGGAAATCAGGCGTTTAGCTGACGAGGCCGAGGCCAAGGCTCAAGCCGAAGCCCAGGCCGTGGCGGAAGCTACCGCGAAGAAAGCGGCGGATGCAGAAGAGGTATCCAGACGCAGTCAGGATGCGCCGGGCGACGGTCCGGATGGTCCGCATTTCAGGTTTTCTCATTATGTCGGCGAGCGCGTGGGATACGAGTATGGAAGCGAGGAGCAAAGGCCTCCTCTCTATTCGCAGCTCCTATGCAATGATGGTGCTATTCAGCCCATGACATTTGACTATGGCTGGATCCATGCCGGAAGCGAATCCTATGATTTTTACAAGGTCCCTGGAGCCAACAAGGGTTACGATAAAATTTGCCTGAGCTTTCGCAAAGAGGATGTGTCGACCTTCAAAGCCCTGGTCACGACGCGCAAAGCCGGTTGCGATCCCAGCGAAGCGGGAAGTTCCTGCGATGTGCCTTTGTCAACACGCAGCTGCACCCCTGCTGATCAATCCGCGATCCGCTTCCGCGCCGGGCATGAAAAGGACGCCATTCGCTGGTGCGAAGCGCTTGATGCCGGCGAGCGTTTCGGATTTCTGCAGGCGGTCACGCAGCGTGATCAAACCTGTGAGATCAAAAGTTGGATTAAGGATGGTGACAAGCTCCTGCCTATCGGCATAACTTATAAAGGCGAATTCAAGGTAGAAGAAGGGAGCAAAGGGCCAGCCACATGCGTGTTTCCTTTGGCCGATGGTGATATTCCGGAACGCGACATGACCGATCACGGGGGACCCATGAGCCCCAACTTCATCTTTGAATTGGGGCAGAAGGTCTATATCGTCTTCGAAAGCTCCGGTAGTGAAGGCTTTACATCCACGCTCTATCGTCTGAACGGTGAAGCGGTGGAGGAAGTGGTCGACTACTATAATTATGTGGTCGATCACAACTTCTGGAGATCCACGGGCGAAGCGGATCTACAGACCGATGCGGATGGGCAATGAGGAGCGGTAAGCTCCGCCCTCACGAAATCAAATCCGGCGCCACTGCCCACACACTTTCATAACGGCCCGCAGTTTCAAAATACTGCAAAAGCCTCTGCAGGAAGGGATGGACACTCAGGGTGGCGCTATCTCCGACCACGGTCATATGCATGCGGGCCCGCGTGAGGGCCACATTCAGTCGGCGGGTTTCCTTGAGAAAGCCGACCTCCTGATCCTCATTGGAACGCACGAGAGAAATCAGAACGGCATCTTTCTCCCGACCTTGGAAACCGTCGATGGTATCCACTTCGATGCCGGTATCGGCGAGCTGGGCGCGCAGAAAACGGGCCTGAGCCGCGTAGGGTGTGATGACAGCCAACTGATTCGGGGTGATGCCCTGGGCGCGGAGCTGTTCCACGCGGTATAGGATTACGGACGCTTCCTTCGGATTATAGCGGCTGCCGCTTTCCTGCTCAGCTTCCTCTTCAAAACCAGCCCCGGCGGTATCAATCCAGAATAAAGGCTCCTCGCCAGGAAGAGTGCGATCCTTCACCGCATCGGCCGCGATCAAAGCGCTATCGTAGAATTCCTGCGAGGAAAAATTCATGATCGCGGTATTCATGCGGTATTGAACATCAAGCCGCGTGGTGATCGTATCGCCGTGCTGATGAACAAGACGTTCCATGAGACTGACACTCAGCCCCTGTTTGGCTGCATCCAAAGACAGAACGGTAGGCGGCAGCTGGCAGTGATCACCACCGCAGACGAGTTTATCCGCCCGCAGAAGGGGAATCCAGGCGTTGGGTTCGGTGCATTGACCGGCTTCATCCAGGACGACGAGCGAAAAACGCCGCGATCCTAAAACGAAAGGATCCAGTCCCGTGGTCGTGGCGCAGATCACATCCGCTTCATCGAGCACACGTTCCACCGCGCGATTTTCCAGGCGGCGGGCTTCCGCCATCAGAGCCTTGGCTTCACTCCAGAGGGCTTGTTTCGATCCTTTCGCAGGAGCCGCCCGCGTATAGCGCCGCGCCTGCTGAAAAAGAACCTGAGCCTCTTTCATCATCTTCCGCGCGAGTTTTGCATCGTCGTGCTTTTCCGCCTTGTAATCCAGGGTATGAGGCCTGAGGCTTTCCATCACGCGCGCCGGATGACCCAGGCGCACGGCTTTAATTCCCGTGTTGATGAGTTTTTCAAGCAGGTTATCGACACCCAGGTTGCTCGAAGCGGTGACGAGAATTTTTCCTTCCGGCGGAATGGAATGCCGGATGATCTCGACCAGCGTCGTGGTCTTTCCCGTGCCTGGCGGTCCATGGACAACAGCCACATCCCGCGCAGAAAGGGCTTTTTTCACCGCTAAAATCTGCGTTTCATTCAGCCGGGTTTTCAGCTGCAGTTCATCGTCCCATTTTTCATCCGTCGGGGATTTGATTCCCAAAAAAACATCCCGCAGCTCTGCAAGCCGATTGCCCTTGGCCTGCAGCGCGGACTCCAGAGCCTGGCGCTCCTTGCGCCTCGTGCTTTCATCAAAGGAAAGATCCAACTGCAGAGGTCCCGCGTCTTCCAGATCAGGGATGGGATCTTCAAAGGCCACATGAATCGCATGCGACTGCCTTTCGGAAACCACGCCGCGCCCCGTCCAGACTTCACCCTCGGGCTTGCCGGAAAGAATCACGGGATCGCCGGCATCGAGTTTCGTCCAGGGCAGCGCAGCGCGGGACGCCCGACGCAGAACGACAATGAAACGCCCGCCGAGTCCCGGATATTCATCCTCGATGGCCAGGGCCGTGAGGCAGGTGCCGTTGGCCTCGCGCTCCTGCGGTGACTGCAGATCGAGTATCTTCAGAAAGCGTTCTTTCTCCGCGGCTGTTTCCAGATCCAAAAGGGCCTTGAGGTCCTTGAAAAAAGCCTGGGCATCACGTTTCATGATGAGACCTCATCCTAAAGTTTCAAGGGCCGCAGCGTGAATCCCTGGGCTTCGAGTATATTCAAGAGCCCGTTTTTGCCACCCAGATGCGCGGCGCCCACGGCGATAAAGGTGTTCCCAGAGCTTAAAATAGCAGGCATTTTGCGCCCCCAGTTGTCATTCCTTTGATCGAGCAGCGCCTCCCGCAGATGGTCCGGCATCATCGCGACCATGCCGTCGATCGTTTCCGAATCTCCGTCCTTGAAGGATTTGGCGAGCTGCGTATAGTACTGCCGATTCTCTTCGCTCTCGGCCAGCATCTCGCGCAGCTGCTCCAGAGTAAAGACCTTATCGAGATAATTGAACTGCTCTTCCAACGATTCAAAGGTCTTTAAGTTCTTCTTCTGCTCACGCGCCTTTTCCACGATGTACTGATCCATCGAAACCTCGCCCCGCACATTGCGGCCCCTTTCCGCGGGATCTTCACTGGCTTTCTGCGCCAGCTGCGCCTCGGCCAGCATCAGGTTGCTGCAAGCGGCGAGCGGCGTCATCCTCAGAAGCTGAGCCTCCATCATCTGCGGAAACGCTTCCTGCACGATGCCCTTGAACTTCGCCCAGTCCTGGGGACCGAGCTGGGTTTTCAGATCTGTTTTTTCCGGGAGGACGAGATAGCGGCGAATGATGGTCCCATTCATCCCGGTCAGATCAACTTCCGTCACCACGGTGTCCGCGGCTTCCAGACGGGTCCACAGACCCTTGGGTATCTCATTCGGACTGACCCCGATATGCATGGTGCCGACCAGAGTGACGAGCTGTGTGCCGCGCGTGGCTTCCCAGATCAGGCCCTGACGCCCGGATTCACGGGTCGGAGTTACGCAGGATGACCAGTGGAGCAGGGCCCAGGTGCTGAGGAACAGGACGGAGAGGAGGGAACGCCATCGGCCAGCTTGATACATCGAATTCTTTCCTTTCAAGTTCACACGCTTCGCCCTATACTCAAGGCCTTGATTTTGAATCTGTCTGCCCAAAAGGCTAATCCAAGGAGCCAGCTAACGATGTTTACCGCAGAAGACTTCCATATAGAATCTTTTAAAGAATTTCTGGAGATCGCCCCGATCTTTATCTTTATGGGCCTCGTATCGCCCTTCCTTATCGTGGCTTATACAGTAGGTTTTATCTCGGATAAAGTGGGCTGGCTCGACTGATTCTGATTCATTATGCTTTGAAAAATGAAAAAGGGCACCTTGGAGTGCCCTTTTTTTCTGCGCTTTCAGCGGCATGACGCGTATGGGGCGTTACCTACTTCAGCAGCTGATCCGCAAAGGTCGCCAGCTTCTCGGCGGTCATGGGACCGGCTTCCTTATGAATCACCACTCCGTTGCGGTCGATGATAAAGGTTTCAGGCACGCCCGTAACCCCGTAATCAATAGCCGCCTTGCCGTCTTCCGTATCGAGTCCCAGCATATAGGTCTTGCCATAGGTTTTGGCGAACTGCCGCGCGGCCTCGGGCGTATCCTGAATCGCGATGCCGGCGACGATGATGCCCTTATCCTTGTAGCGCTGCCAGAACGCTTCAAAGTCCCGTGCTTCCTCGCGACAGCTGTAGCACCAGCTGGCCCAGAAGTTTAAAATCAAGGGACGGCCCTTGAAATCAGCCAGGCTGAAGCCCTTGGCATCGGGCGTATGACCCAGGTATTCCTGCCCCTGCAGCCATGTAACCTCAAAGGGCATGGCCTGCTTGCCCAAAAACGCCGACGGGATGTTCTTGTCAGCCGGATGCGAAAGCCCGCGATAGAAAAAGCCGATGATGCCGGCTGCGACGACCATGAAGACCAGGACAGCAATCAGATGCTTACGGTTGGGACCAGGAACGACAACGCGTTGTTCAGCCACAGACGACTCCTTCAGCCTCAATTCTTGAAGATAGATTTCTCAAGCAGCTCTTTATCCACCGAATGCTGCGCATCAGGCTTTTTGTATTCTTCAGAATGCTTCACCATGAGCCTTTGGGAAACCATTTTTTTACCATCGGCTTCGATGCGGCCTTCCACCACCACCCCGGAGTTCTCCTTGAACATATCGGGGGGCGTTCCCTTGTGAGATACTTCGATGTCGGTGCCCTGCATGTCGGTCATCACGAAGTTCAAAGCGAGGTCCTCGGGCTTCCAGACTACGGTTCCAGCCTTGACCATGCCCCCGACCTTGATGGTCTTGCTGTCGATGTCGGCAGCTTTGGCAAACGCTTCCTGCGGCGTATAGAAATAAACCACATTGTCGCCAAACTGCAGGTTACTGACAGCCAATCCCGCCACCAGAATCACAACGCCGCCAACGATCCACTTCATGGGCAAACCTTTTTTCATCACACTCTCCTTTTATTCTGATACTGCGCAGCTTGTTCCAGTTGTCTTAAGCGCTGACGCAGCCGAACCTGGACAAATCCATAAACGCTCAGGCACACGAAGGCGACGCCATAGGCGCCGGCGATGTAAGGGGTGGGATCCGTTGTTCCTGTAAACATATCTATTCTCCCTTGGCCTGAGCATCGTAAGTATACTGTTCGAGCAACTGCTGAAGACGCAGATTGCCAAAGCGCAGATAAAGCAGCCAGCTGGCCATCACAAGGCTCGCGAGGAAGCCGAAGAAAAGGACCGACAGCATTTCAGGAGCCATCGTCGAACCACCCGCGCGCACGATGCTCTGGGGCTGATGCAGGGTTCGCCACCAGTTCACGCTTTGATAGATGATGGGAACATCAAGGGCAATGATCACACCCAATGCCGCCGCGATGCGATCGCGCTGCGGGCCGGGATTCATGCTGCTATGGAAAATCAGATAGCCGGCATAAAGAAGCGCGAGGATAAGGGTCGTCGTGAGTCGCGCATCCCATTCCCACCAAACGCCCCAGGTCGGACGGCCCCAGATGGATCCGGTCGCGAGGGTGATGACGGTATAAAGCAAACCGATTTCCGCCGTGGCTTTGGCCCAAAGCGCTGCGTTCGCACTGCGCTTGATCAAGGTCATCAGACTGAAAATCATCAGAAGACCGGCCGAGAGAAATGCGGTGAAGGCCGCAGGCACGTGCAGATAGACGATGCGATAGACTTCACCCTGATGCTGCTCCGAAGGGGCGATGCGCAGAGCCCAAAACCAGGCCGCAAGCACAAGCACAGCGGCACCCGCGCCAAAAAGCAAGGAGCGTCGATCCTGTTGAACAGCGTTTGACATGATGCATTCCTCGAAAAATAACTTACTCTGGTTTCACCAGTTCCCCGAAAAGCAGCAAGCTGAGAGTAAAATACATTATACCAGAAATTACAAGCAGTCCCAGCCACGAGCTCATCAAATGGCTGAGGCTATGCTGCTCAATGAGAAGAGCCTTGCTCGATTCCACCGCGGCCAGCAGGACAGGAGTCGTCAGCGGAAAATAAAGCAGCGGATAAAGGATCTGCCGCGCGTTGGAACGGAGCATCATCGTCGATAAAAGTACGCCCAAGGCGCCCAAAGCTATGAGCGAACAGGCGGCGATGGCAAACAGCGGAAAACTTAAAAAACTTATCGTGCTCTCATTGATGAAAAGATCCGCGAGCACGAGGGTGGGGCCCAGGATCATAAGACCGATCATGAGAACCAGAAGGTACTTGCTCAGAAACCATGCGGTGGGCGCGATGGGATAACTCCGCAGCTGATCGAAGACGCGATCCTGCATATCCGGTTCGAGCACGCGCGAAAAGGCGATCTGCAGAGCAAAAAATGCGGTGAGAAAAGTGGCTGCGACAAACAGCTGAGGTACAAAGGCCGGCTCCACGCGGCCAAAGGCAAAGGAAAAAAGCAGCAGCATGGTCAGGGCGAAAAGGAGGGGCGACAGCCAACGCTCCGCGCTCGCCCACTCGGCGTGGATGCTCTGGGCAAGGAGTGCTCGAAATTGCAGCAGCTGGCGTTTCATGATTTTTTTCCTCCCAGATCCAGAGTCCGCAGCGAGAAGATCGACAGGGGCGCCGTGTCATGACTTACGATCCAGGCCTGGCCGCCTTGCTTCAAATGTTTTTCGAGCATCGCCTGAAAGGTCTGAATGCCCTTGGTATCAAGCCCGTAAAGCGGTTCATCCAAAAGCCAGCAGGGCGTTTTGGACAGCTTCACCCGGGCCAAAGCCAGGCGCCGCTTCATCCCGGTGGAAAAGCGCTCGACTGGGAAATTCTGCCGAATCAAAGGATGATCCAGGTCCCATTGCGCAAGCTCCGCGACCAGGGCCTCATCAGTGCACTTGTGCCCGCGCAGGCTTTGCCAGAAACGGAGATTGGTCATCGCGTCCATTTTACCGTAAAGCGCATTGGCCTCGGCGGGCAGGTACTCGATGTAATCCCGCCTGTCATCAGCAAGCCGGCCCGGTGCGCTATGGTATTCGATGCTGCCCGCATGTTCCTGCCGAAGGCCGGCGAGAATGGTCATGAGGGTGGTTTTGCCCGCACCATTGGGACCGACGATATGCACGATTTCGCCCGCCTCTGCGGCGAAGGAAACGCCCTGCAGAATGCGTCGAAACTGATAACGAAATTCCAGATTCTGAATCTTAAGCACGTTCAATAATCCGCGATGTTAATGCCAAGGTTGATGACAGTCCTTCGTTCTATCACGCGACTGGCGTCGGCTCCAATGTCTTCTGCGAAGCTGGCCGCCTGTAAGCCAAACATGCCCGCGTTCACACCCAGACCGTAGGAGATTCCTGCCATGCTATAGCCGGCCCGCACGGCGAATCCGGATTCCGCACCAAAGGCATTGCCTATGGTCATCTCCGTACCGAAGCGCAGCTTGTCTTTGCTGGGAATGGATTTCTGGGTCAGCTGGTTGGCTTCCAGCACGACATTCAGCATACCCCATTTGCCCAGGTTGGGCGACAGCCCAAGGCCGAAGGTCAGATCCTCCTTGATGCGCTGGGTCTTAGTTTCGGGATCGCTGCTGGTCAGCGCGGTGCCGCCGGCATTTCGCGCGACGAGACTCACGCTCGGACGCCAGGAATAGGCCCCATTCCAAAGAGCGCCCACATGAACGGGAACGCCCGTATATTTTTCTGAGCTGTCGCGGAAGGCCTTCCTGCGCAGATCCACATCATTCACGGTGGCCAGGGGGAAGGAACCCTCGATGACTTTACGGCTCAGATACTGCGCGCTGATGCCCACATAAAAATTGCGTTTGGAGCTCGCGAAGCTGGTGCCGAGCATAGGACCCGACTGCTCGCGATAGTTCACGTCCAAAAGATCATTATCGGTGCTGTTCGGTGTGGACATGGCCCGCACATCATAGGTCATGGCAAAGAAGATGCGGTACATGGTCAGGGCCGGAAGCAGCGACACGCGCGCATAGGGGTGTTCGCCGTCATAGGCCTGCAGGAGCTCATTGGCGACCGAACTATCATTCAGATCGCCACCGTTCTGCAGCGCCCGATTCAAAGACTGCGACGAGCGGTTCAGGGCGAGGCCGAGGTAAGGGAAATAGAGCTGGGACACGGCGGGGCGGTCCTGCTTATACTGAAGGCCGCCGATGGCCGCAGGGTTGTAATAAGGGGCCTCCATGCCGTTGGCAATAGGATCCACGGCCTCGGACATGCCCGCGGCTCGCGCGGATATCCAGGGGGCATTGTCATAGACCGTACCGGGGCTGAAGCTCTGCGCCTGGGCCGTGGCGCTCAGCGAAAGGGCGCTCAGACCCCAGAAAAGGGCCAGAGGGTTCAGCTGGATGGCGTTTCGGCTTTGTTTCATGTTCCTTACTTCTTCGGCTTAAGTTTTGGTTTAAACTCAGAAAAACAGGTCACATGAGTATAGATCGTATCGAATGTATCCGTGTCGTAACATTCGATGACACCGCTTTGTGGGTCCCCAGGCGCTCCGGAGAAACTGTATCGGCATTTTCCCCGCATTCCTTGTGGAGAAGATGTTTCACTGAAACCAGACGATGACATCTCGTAAGCGTTGCGGCGGTTGACGCGAAAAATAAAATCCTGCTTTTGCGCCTTCTTATACTCGCCCGACAAAAGCTGGCCTAATACGGATTTCGCCGGTTTTTTTTCGCCCGCGTTTTCTGCCGGCTTTTCTTCCTTCTTCACATCCGACTGCACGTGAAGATTGGGCAAGGGCTCTGAGACCTTCATGGGCGTATCGTATTCCGGCAGGAATATATACCAGCGCCGGTTGTCCATCGTGTGCAAAATGATTTTACGCATCACCCCATCATCGACGGCCTCGCATTTATGAATAGGGATATTGAAATTCTCCCCGCTTTCCATGGCGCCGAGGGGCACGTAATTGGCGACGCGATAGGGTGTGGGCCAGGTGACCCAGGTGATTTCCGGATCATTTTCCACAAGGATATTGAAGTGAAGGCGTCCCGAAGAGTCGAGATCGAAAATGTCCCAGGTGATCGGCGTTTTTTTGCAGTAGGTGCGGTCCTTCTGCTCGACATCCCGGCGAACGATGAGGCAGGTGCCAGGCGGTGGATTGATCCAAAGCTCCCCCTTCACCAAAAGCGGATCGCGCCGCTCGACGGCCATGGCCCTGTTGGTCACGGTCAGCATTTCGTCGGGCCTTGGTGAAAAGAATTTTTTCAGCACGGCCTGGCGCTGCTCCAGCGTGGCATTCGAGGGAAATATGAGTTGGCTGGCCGTCAAAGCCAGGACCCAGTTCATAGCTTATCGGCCGCCTTCGAAGCGCGGGCTACGCTCGGCACTTCCGGGAAATTAAGGCGGAAAAGATCGGTGGTATTCCCAACCGTATAGAGAAGGGTGGTCGCATCCAACCAGATGGGCCAGCGCTCCTTGAGGTCCTGGGTCTTGGTCAGGCTGCGGCTGGCGCCTGCAAGATTATGCAGCCTGAGGTCATAATCATAGACATTGGCTCCGACTTTACGCGAAGCGGCATAGACCAGGATCGTGCGGAAGGGATGCCAGGCGGGATCCCGGCCATCGCCGATGAAAACGGCGTCGGTGCCATCGCGGGCGGCATAGACGCGGCCGGCCTTGGTCGCCCAGGCCATGCGGCGGCCATCCGGAGAGAGCGTGAAGGAGCTGATGCCCGATCCATCATCGGCCAGCTTTTTCAATTCGAGTCCCAGCTCGCCCAGCCACAGGACGGCCTGCTGACTGACGACCCAGTTGCCGATCACGCTGCGCTTTTCCTTTTGCCATTTCGCGGGGCGTTCGCCCGGAAATTCCAGGCGTTTCTGCAGTATCCCTTTTTCATGCATCATGAAGATGGTGTTGTCGTATGGGTTCAGAACGGGAAAGCCGGTCGAGCCCTGGAGCGTATCCAGGACGGATTTTTGATTCAGAACGGTATCGAAGGCGGAGAGTTCGCTGACGACTCCGTTTTTATCGCGGATGAGTTCACGGAAAAAAAGTCGGACCCCATCGGGGCTCCAGAAAAATCCGGGACCGACGCGATGGGGCGTGACTTCCAGCACATCCTGGGTGGCAAGGTCCATGATTCGCAGGGATTGACCCTGATCATTGGTGAAGGCCAAAAGTTTTTTATTGGGACTGAGGCTCAGATGGTTCATGCCTCCCTCGGTCCGCATCACGGGTTCGACGGCCGGCATCAGCGGTCCGGCGGGTGATGCCATAACAGATTGATAACAATGGAAAAATAGGACAAGAATCCAGGCGCGCATCGGCATGGAAAACCTCCCTTTCGCAAACGGGGATCAGGCGCTACTGCTATTATAATGTGCGTGCGCCAGGCAATTTCGAGCCCCTGGTGCTTTTCAAAAGTTTTATACAATGGAGGGGAGGGGCTCTTAAAAAAGGCTCAAGTTTTTTCCAAAAATGACCGATAGGGCAAGGTTGGTAATTGGAGGTGCTGATATGAAATTGCAAAGTTGCACCCTGATCGCGCTGGGATTTTTGATCTCAGGCAGTCTTTGGGCTCAAAACAAGGCTCCAGCGGGCAAAGAATCGGGCGGTCGCCGCAAGATCCTGACCCAGGAAGCCCGGACCAAGGCCAATAAAACTGATATCGACTTCGATGCCGCCGCGATTGATGGTGAGCGCCGAATTCCTGCCGGTATCGCCATCGGTGGCGCCAAGCAGGAGCACGAATACGATCTGATCAACCTGCGGCTGCGCTGGCATCCCGAGATGATCAAGTCCACGTCCAACCTGGAAACAGGCAAGGGGCAGTGAGTCCAGGGGAGAGGCCTTCTCTCCCGCTCTAAAGCATGCCGCTTAGAGGATGCCGCTTAAAGGATGCCGTTATCTCGTCAGAGAGCGGTATGCAGACTCAAAAAATTATCCAGCCCATCCAGATCCGCTTTCTGCGTATTGCTCTTTCTGAGCACCATCCATTTATAGCGATCCGCGACATAATACGTCGGCAGCTCAGGCTGGTGAAAGGCTTCCAGGACATTGGCCGAGGCCATCATCGCGTTGCCGCCGATCTTATACACGTTGGAAAAACCGCGGGCATCGCTTTCCGTATCATGCGCGAAGACATAAACGAAATCCGTGAAGCGGTTCTGATATTTTTCCTCGATGCGCTTGAATTCCTTGATCTGCTGCTGACAGGGAACACACCATGAAGCCAGGAATACGATGACCGTCACGCGTCCATCCCGAGGTGCGACGCTCTTGTTTTCGCGTCGATCCAGACTCGTCGCTTTGAAAGAGGGAAAGGCGACCCAGCGATGGACATAATGATCCGCTCGGGTCGGGGCACCATTCTTGCTATCTTTCGCTTCGCCCGCATGGCCGGCGTCGTGGGCGGCTTCCTTGGCGTCTTCTGCCTTTACGTTGACGCCTGGCAGAAGAAGCGTCATGATAAAGAAAACTCGTGCTATCACGGCGGGAAGCCCTCCAGGGTATGGTCTCTGGCCTTAATTATAGCACGAATGCGAAGAAACGGTGGCTGCGCTTGGAAATCAATACTGACGATCTCCTCCAGGTTTGGTCGTTCAACTGGGGCATAATGGATGTCCTGATTGGCGGCAAATCCTCGATCGACCTTCAGGAACTCAAAGTCCGAAGCTGGCAGGATGCCACGGAATTTTTACGTTACTATGGCTACGATCCGGATGTGCCTGCCGATGCGCAGAAAATTCATATGGTGATCTGCGAAGCCTGGAATTTTATCGAACAGTATCTGATGCCTTTCGAATGGAGCCGGGGCAAGCAGCCGCCGTCTCAGCTCCTTTATACACACGACGCTCGGGACATCATCCTCGCCGCCTCGGATTTACGTCCCGAGGTCGCGACAACCCAGGCCTGGGCCTGCGCCGTCCTCAGGGTCATGCATACGATCGCTCATATAGATGGTGTCACCAAATATGCGGATATTGAAGCCGCGCGCACGCAGGTGATGAATCGCTTCCTGAAGTTCGTGTTCCGCGATCAGGACGGCAAGCTGCGGTTCGGCGACCGCCAGACGAGTGTGGTGCTGGATCGCATCGAATGGAAGCTGCGGAAGTCGCGGGAGTCGATCATTCTCAAGCTTCTGCACAAAAAAGCCAATGTCGCAGAAACGATATACGATCTGCTCGGCATTCGCATCATCACGAAAAAGCTGGCCGATGTCATGGTCGTGGTGAAATTTTTGCGCGACTTTCATATCGTCACCTTTCCCAACTGCAATCCCTCGCGGGCGCGGAACTCTTTGATCGATGTCGAAAGTTTCAAGCACAATGTGGATATGCTGCGGGAAATGCTGGAGGACGGGCGGATCAAGCCGCAGGAATTCACCAACATCCTTCAGGGTCTCACCAAACCCCTGGCGGCCGTCAACAGCGCCGCCAATCCCCATACCGCGAAAGGCTATCGGGCCGTGCAGCTGACCTGCCGGCAGCTCATCCGTTATCCCAATCCAGCCCTGCGCTGGCAGGAAAAGCTGCGGAGTTATCTGGGCGAGAAAGACATCAGCGAGCAGGTCCATCAGATCTGTACCGAGATTCTGCAGCTGGCCGCCACGGAGCCCCAGGACGAGCAGCTGGAAGGTTTCTTCCCTTTCGAACTGCAGGTGATGGACGAAGCGTCCGCCGCGCAGAACGCGATGGGCGAGGCGAGCCACGATCGCTATAAGCAGTCGCAGGTCAAGGCCGCGCGTCGCCGTGTGTTGAATCGAGTCCTGAGCCTTGCGGAAAGTGCGAGCTGATACCGCGCATCACGCCGCTTGCTGGGACTTTGTGGGAGTCTCCAGCGGCAGTGTTATGCGGAAAAGAAAAGGCCTATAGCCGTTCGATAAGGTCTGGGGTGACCGCGGTCAGGGATTGAGCGGTTGTCATACCGAATAGCCCAAGCAAATGCGAATTACAGACTCAGTCCGCCTTTCAACATCAAGTTCTTTTGCCATTACGTTCTTCGAGATATTTTGAAGCTGATGCAGGTGCTCTGTCACAGCATCTGACAGTTGCCGGACAATTCTGTCATCTTTGCTTTCGCAGGCCATACTGATCTCTACACTCAAGATCGAAACCTTCACCATCTATGAAGCGAATCACGCAAAAATTCTTGTGTCTGCCCTTTCGTTCGTATGAACGGGATCGGTCACACTTTATCAATTTGTTAAGAAAGACAATTGAGATTCAAAGTTGTAAGCATCTTCGACAGCCTAAGTTGTCTCTGCTGAAAGCAGTACGGGCACTACAGGTATTGTCAGTTATGCTGAGTATTTGACTCAGCGGTGTCGCGCAAAGCTATCATTAAATCTATAAGGCTTCACAGCTAGGTAGAAAACCCCAATTCGCACAACGTGAATACAGTGGGACCTCGTCTGTGGATCGATGTCTCCGGAACACTTAGGCGAGACAGGCGCTTTCGTGCTAGCGAAGGGCTTCATCCATCCACCGGGCACGCTTGATCAGCCAGTCATGGAGATCCTGCACTTCCGCGAGATGACTTCCAAGCGCCTGACGATTAGGCCAAACCAATTCATTCAGAATCGGCCAGCGGACAAAATTTTCCCGTGCCTCTGGCGCAATATGCTGTAATGTTTCATGGATGAAGCTGCTGAGATTGTGATCGCTGAAGGGACCTTCTCGCATGCCTTTCCAGCGACTTCGGGTTTGTTCGGCATACTTCGGATCGCGCATCAGATTGCGCATCCATAATGCGATCTGGCTATCTGCGAAATCGAATTGCCAACCTTCAGTTGCACCGTTGTAGCCATAGTTGGCATTGCCAAAGGCAAGATCAAAATCCCAGACCGGACCCATCTTGAGTTTTGCATTCGGCCCCCTATCTTTAGTCAGGTAGGTACTCAGATAGTAAGTGTCGACGTCTCGGAAAAGCTCGCGCAGAAGCAGGTAGGATTGAAAACTCGCGGTATCAATCCAATGAGTATGATGGAGGGGGCTATCCTCCGGGACAACCATGCTTTGCCCGAGTACCTCCCGAATTCGATCATGATACTCCTGAATATAGGATGTTTGCGCTGGTGATAACTTGTCTTTTTTCACATTGTCAACCATGAGCCCCACTTCGGTCGCCCCATCCAGGGCCAATTTTTCAGGGTCGACACGATCCATTCGCAAAAGATAACCCCCGGAAGGGTCTTCGGCTGTCGGCTTCTGAAGGTTGACACGCTCTTTGCTCACCTCGATTCGTTCCGTGAGTACGTAGAGTCCATGGAAGGTAGGCTTCCCATCGACCATAAAGTAAAGGGATACAAAGGCACTGCGCGGAGCATAGACATTGAGGCGCCTCGCCAGATTCAATGCCGTATAGTTGCGCATCAATGTCTTGTCCGCGTATTGCCCGTTCAGGACCCATTTTTGTCCTGCAGGGCAGCTTGGATCGAGGAGCGGCAGCTCAATGCCTTTTCCATTGCCACCAATGGATTCCACTGCAAACTGCTTTTTTGGGAACGAGCGGGAGGAGTTGCCGCGCAACTTGATGAGTATGTCGGTCACCAGCCCAGGATTCGATTGTCCAGGCTGCCCACGCTCATACATCGACAGCGTACCCCGCAGTTCCTGATCCGGAGGAATTTCAGCACCAGCTGGCGTTTGAATGACGATAGTCCTTAAGGTATTCCTCAGGGCCAGCTCGCAGGGGTCGGAATATTCATAGTGCGGTCCGTCGCCATTTATGGTCAACAATTGAGAAACATCTGCAGTTTGCTTTTGGTCTTCATTCACCTTTGTGGGGATAGGTAGATTTGGTTTTGGCGAATGTCTTCGGCTCTCGTAGGGTCTGGAACAAGCTGCTTGAAAAGCGAGAAGTGCGATCACGATTGACAATGGTGAGCGTAATAGGAACAGCATAAGATCCTCTTAAACAGCAACAGTGGGAACTACGTCAACGTCAGGGCGAACTCAGAAACCCGACGCGATGCGGAATACGCAAGGGACAGGCCAGAGCAAGCATGGATTAAAGGTGCTGATGTCATGAGGTTATTTTAAGATCTGCGAAGGTTTTCGCTTTAGAATATGTACAGAAACCTTTCAAAATATTGGAATGTTTTACGACGGCCTGCGTTTAACTAAAGGTTCTCTTTAGAAAGCTGTAACATTTTGATATTACAAAATAATAGGCAGGATGTGACGCTCAGAGACTTCCCGGCGATCGATCCTTGGCTTTTCCAGGTGATGCCTTGGATCACGAGGTGAATTGCAAAAGTGAAGTGCTGGCGGAGCTGGAATCGTTGAAATTTCACAGTAAGAAGATCCGTCGGCGGAGTTCCAGCAGAAAATGATCGCGATACAAGGCCATGCAGGCGCCCCCGGGTCCTTGATCTCCAAAACCTGGGTCAGGTGAGCCGAGAAATCTTTCGCAATCCGACCATCCCGCCCGACCGTGCAAACGCCTTGAGGAATATGGTCCAGAAGCGAGCGGATCGCCCGGGTTTTCGTATCCACAAGCTTTTCCAGATTTCGATTGAAGTCGGTGATTTCCTGGTTTTTGACCTGAAGCTCTTCGGCGAGCATATGGGAACGTTGATGAGCTTCGGCGGCCCGAAGTCCAACGATCTGTGATTGAAGGATCAAAAAGATCATCACGGCCCAGGGAGTAATGAAAATTTCCGATGAGGACATGGCCGAAGCAATATCAAAGACCGCGGCGAGCGCGATCAGAAAACATCCCATGAGGACGAGGCTGGCCCCGGACTGCCGGCGCCTGAGGGCTTTGTAGCTATAGGCGATGAAGGTGAAGGTTGAAACCATGACCAGGGTCTGAGTGAAGGTCAGAAGATAAGGGAGTATGAGCAGAGAGCCGCCCAGGCAGCAGGCGATCACGCTCAGGTTACAGATGTTGAGGATCTTGTCCCACAGCGTGAAGCGCCCCGCGCGGAAGGTGAACACGAGGAAGGCGAGATAGCTGCAGATTCCCATGTTCATCGACAAAAATTCCTGCCGCAGAAGCCAGTAAAAAAAGAAGTCGGGCACACGCTCGGTGATGAAGGGCGAGGTGCTGCAAAGCCTCATGACGCCGGCCAGCGAAACCAGGGCCAGCATCAGAGCGGCCTTGTCCTCGCGCCGTCGCACCCACATCATGAGACTGTAAATACCCACACTCAGCATGATGCCCATGCCGAGCACACTCACAAATCCTTCGACTTCAAAATTGCTGCGGATCGTTTCCCCTGTGCCCAGGAAAACAGGGAAATAAAGGCCGCCCCAGGCGTAATCCACATTTCTGACCTGAAGCAGCACGATATAATCACGGGTCTGAGTGGGGAAGAAATGAACGAAGGCAGGTCGACGGGAGCCTTGGAAATTCCGGGAATCAAGCTGCCCCTTTTCCACCAGGTGAAAAGCCCGAGGCTCATCCTTGGGATACACCCACAGTCGATAGGCCGTGCCTGCGCCCTTGATACCAATTTGATAACCGTCGGGCCGCATGGAAACATTGCGAAGCGTCAGCTTATAGGTGGCGAATCCCGCAGCGGGGCGCCGCGTGCCATCAGCCAGGGGCCCATCATTCCAGCTGCGGCCGGCTGCAAGCCACTCCTTGGGCTCGGGATGATCCGCACCCACTTCAAGGAGCTGTTCCCAGTGAAATTCCCAGGGCTCATGGATGGAACCATAATGCTGTCCAGTCTGCCAGTTGCTGAGGTCCAAGGTCCCCGCGGCCCTTGTGGGCGCTGTTGAGAAGAACCATAAAGCCAAGGCCAGGATAAAATTCCGCATGGACGGTGCACCTCGCTGCGAAAATTAACCGCTTAGGCCACGCGCGGATTCTTGGCCTTGTTCGATCTTTGAATACAAATCAAGCTTTGATCATCCGGCCGCGACGGGCTCTGCAATGTGCTGTGGAGCCAGCCTTCAATCTGATCCAAAGGCGGACGATCGATCTTTTCCTGCCGCAGATGACGGACGAGGCGTTTCAAATCCTTCGTCTCGTGCATGAAACCATCGGTGAAGGTGAAAAGGGTCTGATGATCCTGAAGATCGACGTCGCAGCGGGCCAGTTCGATGGTTGGATTCAAACCGATGGGACTGCTGCGCATCACAAAATATTCAGCCTGCTTGCCACCGAAGACAAAGCAGCCTGGGCCGCCGGCATTGAAAAGTTCAATGCGGCCGTCGCGATAAAGGACGATGGCGCTCAGACTGCAGACGACATGCTGATCGAAGAGTTCGATCAGGCGACGATTGAGGCGCGCGAAGCTCTCCTCCACGCCGAGCTTCTGCTCCTCGCAGTCTTTCAGAATACCAATCAGGGCGGCAACTGGAATCGCAGCGGACGGGCCGGTGCCCATGACGTCGCCCATGAAGATCCTGCGCTCACCCAGGGAAAAATCCCAGACATAAAGCCAATCCCCGGACATGCCGGCCACGGGCTTATACTGCATGTTGTACTGAAAGCCGTAGAAAGTTCCCTGCAGAGCCCGCGGCAAAAGCAGCTTCTGCACCGCGCGGCCCAATGCGAGGTTACTTTCCAGCTCGGCCTTCTTATGCATTTCTTCCAAGCGCAGAGCTTTCTCAGCGTAATAGTTCTTTTCAATGAGCATCATCTTCATCTCGTCCTGGATCCGCACATGAGCGAAGTGAATGAGGCTCGTGCCGGTAAAGGCGATCAAAGGAATCAGCCAGGGCATCCAGATCTGGGCATAGCTGAAGAGCACGAGGGCCAGGGTGCTGGTCAACGTCCAGGCGCTGACGAGGTAAACCCAGTAGTAACGCACCCGCGCATTGATCCCGAGCACGATCCCGGCAATGCCGAAGGTCAGGATCAAAGCGATATCGGTTTCCCAGCGGCTGATCCAGCGGCCATCGAGGACGTCGCTGATCATGGACGCGATGATGAGGCCACCCGGGATTTCACCGAAGGGTCCGCCCTCATGAAAGTCGGTGTTGCCAGTGGCGAAAGCGAGCAGGACCAGGACGATGTCGCCTTCGTTGATCTGCGTTTCCACTTCCCCGGCCTGCGCTCTTTGCAGGATGGGGCGAAGCGAAACGGAACGCTGATAGAAATCACCTGGAGGACGATGGTTGATCAAAAGCCCGCCGCGTTTGGTCAAAGGGACCTCACGGCCATTGATGGTGAGGGCCTTTTGCCCCAGTTTGATGGATGACGCTGAATAAAGGCTGAGATGCGGCAGCAGCGTTTCATCATTGATCTGATAGAAGGGCGAGATCGTTCCATCGCGATTATAGGTGATGTGGCCGGTCGCCCGCACGAGTTCCCCATAGCCCGACGAATTGCCGTAAGGAATCCAGGATTGCCTGAGGTCAAGATTATAAGGCAAATTCGGGAGCGTCAGGCCCTCTTCCAGATAGGTGCTGGCCCGATAAGCTTTTTGCGAGAGATCGGTGGGCTCGCGGAAACGAAGCGGGAACTGACTCGGAAAGCTTCCTGTATAAACGGGAAGGCTGGCCAGGGAGTCAGGCAGATTCCCGGCAATTCCCGTTGGCTGATCGGACAGAAGACTATCGATCAGGATGGCCTGCGGATGACGTTTCCCCACCGCATCCAGGAGCATGGCAAGCTGCGCATAGTTCAGACGCGGCCCCCCGAGATAGGAAAAGGTGCTGTCGTC
The DNA here is from genome assembly GCF_035712445.1 of Oligoflexus sp. Lineage (NCBI taxonomy): Bacteria > Pseudomonadati > Bdellovibrionota > Oligoflexia > Oligoflexales > Oligoflexaceae > Oligoflexus > Oligoflexus sp. The sequence continues at coordinate 25,423 of NZ_DASTAT010000105.1, forward strand.
GAGCGCGATCACTTTGAGTTTCGGATGAATGGGAGGGGTTTGACCAAGGTACTCGCGCACATTGAAAAAAATCGGCGCGATGATGCGCGTATCAATGTAGGAACCGAGCGACGAAGCCTGGACGGCCAGCATGATGAGCAGAAAGGCGCTCGCCAGCCCGTGGAAAATAGGCCACGAAAGTCCGTTCAGGAAAATGGATGTTTTCTTCAGTCGATTCATGATTCCCAAGCCAGAGAGTGTCTGTCCCCCTTATCGGAAAAAAGCCGCGTGACTCAACCAGAACGCCTTATCCTGCAAGGTTTTTATGAGAAGTACCAAAGCGGGCAAGCGGCCGAGGCCACAGGCGGAATCAAGGGTTTTGGTCCCTTGGCCAGTCGCTTCTCAAAGGCGCGCTCTTAACTGTCCGGTCGACCAGGTTATGCTGGTGAAAGTGTGCAGACTTTGCTACTCAAGGGCTGGCTGGCTATTCAGTCGATCACCTTGAGATATGTTTTCGCGCTTTCTTGCAACACGATGAACATAAAGATTCAGCTTGGCCTTTCCTTTTCCGCCTTGAAGAGATAGATCTGAATCAGACTTACAAGGAGGAAATATCATGCTTCGCCTCATCAATATAATCGCCGGTCTCAGTGTTTCTCTCTCTGCTTTCGCAGCCACTCCTGGTTACCGCCATATCAAAGAAGAAGCGGTTCTGCAGGACGTCGCGGTCGAGCCTACCAACGGTGGATTCAATCCTGATTTCCGCGCCTATATCGTTCGCGGTCAGGTGATGGTCGGCTCCAACAGCTGCTTTGCGCAGGGGCTGCAAGCCAAACTCGAAGTGCAGAAGGCTGCGGATGGCACGGACGAAATCGTGGCCTATGTCGAGGGTCGCCAGCGCAAAAATCTCGTCTGCATTGAAATCTTCCAGCCTGTTTACGCCGAGGTTTCGGTGACCGTGCGCGGCGAGAAGAACCTTGCGGAAAACGTCTTCATCCGCAACGTCGATGAGATGGGCACGCTGCGTCCTCTCAGTGATTTCATCCCCTATAATGAAAACGAGGAAAACAGCTGCAATCAGCCTGCTTTCTGCACGCGTGAATACCGCCCAACGATCTGCACCGTCAACGGTCAGGAGATCAAAGGCAACAATCGCTGTGAAGCCCTGGTCAACGTGAAGCGTTATGCCTGTCTGAACGGCTTCACCTTCCAGGATGATGAAGTCAGCTGTCGTTACGCCTCGATCGCCGAGTAAGTCTAGTAAAAGAGGCCGGGTCCCTAGGGGCCCGGCCTCTTTCGTATGTGGAGCTTATTGAGTCAGGTTCAGGATCGTGGCCACCAGTTTCGACGGCATCACAGGCTTGGCAAGGTGAGCGTTGAAACCATTCTGCCGGGCGGTGATGCTATCTTCAAGCCGCGCATAGGCGGTCAGAGCAATGGCCGGCATGGTTTCCCCATTGATATCAAGCTTTCTGAGTTTTCGAATGAAGCTGTAGCCGTCCTCGTCGGGCATGGCGATGTCGCAGATGCAAAGATTCGGGCGCTGTTTGGTTTCCCTTAGATAGCGCATTGCGGATTTCACCGACGAGAATTTTTCGATATGCGCGCCGACCCGTTCCAGGATCTTGGCCGTGAGCATGCACGTGTCCTCGGAGTCATCAATCACGATGATATGATAGTTGGTCAAAGGTTTGGTGGCATCCAGACGGCGGAAGGTCAGGGCCTGGCTCAAAAGATCCTCGCCGGTATGCAGAACCGGGCTGGGTGACTGAACCTGAGGCAGATCCAAAGCCACGGGCAGCTGCACGATGAAGGTCGCGCCTTGACCCAGGCCTTCGCTTTGAGCTTCAATCATACCGCCATGCAGTTCGACAAGGTGCTTGCAGATCGCAAGCCCAAGGCCAAGGCCCCCATGGGTTTTGGTGGTCGAGGCATTCTCCTGGCGGAAGCGTTCGAAGACATGGGGCAGAAAATTAGGATCGATGCCCATGCCGCTGTCACGAATGGCCACAGACACATTCGGGCCGTCCAGTGTCGTGGTCACATGCAGGGTGCCGCCGCGTTCGGTGAATTTGACCGCATTTGACAGAAGGTTCCAGAAAACCTGCTGCAGGCGGGCCCTATCCCCGGACACACGAACCTTGTCCTCGGGGAAACTGGTTTCGATGCGAATCATTTTGGCGGAAGCAGCCAGCTCGACAACCTGGATCGCAGCCTTCAGAACAGCCGAAAGATCGACGTCCAGGCGTTCCACCAGGAGCTTGCCGCTGGTGATGCGCGAGATATCAAGCAGATCATCAATCAGTTCCGACTGAGCTTTGGCATTGCGCCCTATGACTTCCAGCGAATGCCGATGATCATCATTCAGGCAGGGACCTGCGAGCAAGAGTTCGGCATGGCCAAGGATCGCGGCCAAGGGCGTGCGCAGTTCATGGGACAGAGTGGCTAAAAATTCATCTTTGATTTTATTGGCCTGCCTGGCTTCTTCGTAAAGCCGTTCCGCTTCGCGCCGGGCGGTCTGTTCTTTGACGATGCTTTCCGCCAGAGCCTGTTCAGCCCGCTTCACCCGCAGAAGAGCCCGCACCGTGGCGACGAGTTCAATCGGTTCGATCGGACTGATCAGGTATGCGTCAGCCCCTTCCTGCAGGCCGTGCGCCTTGTCTTCGACCTTATTGTAGTAGGATGAAAGATGCAGGACGGGCGTGAAACGAAGAGTCGGATCGGTCTTGATGCGCTGGCAGACTTCGAAACCATTCATCCCGGGCAGCTTCACATCCAGGATCACCAGATCGGGACTCTCCGTTCGTGTGAGCTGCAGACCCGATTCACCTGATCCCGCCTCCAGAACCCGATACCCTTCGCGTTCCAGAACCCGCCTGATCACGTAACGATTGGCTTCCTTGTCGTCTATATGCAGTATCGTACTCGCGGATTTGGAATGCATTATCAAGGGTCTCCTCGCATGGACGCTTCATCGGACATCATGAGTCCGCGCAAGTGGTGTTTCCAGGCCACGCATGGCGTAAGTTGAATCAATCAAAAACTGGGAGCTGCTGCTTGGAAAAGTCTCGCTCATCCCATCTCGGGATAGAATGGCTCCCAAAGAGCCCGGGCTGGGCTCCATCACGTTCGATTGTTTTTCATGATGCACGAGCGGCAGAATCAAGGAAAATGTGGAGCCTTGACCCGGCGTACTCTTCAGCTGGATGTGGCCGCCGAGAAGCGAGGCGAAACGCTTGCACAGAGGCAGGCCGAGGCCAGTGCCGTGACCGAAAGGAGGTCGCGTGGTCTCGACCTGCACGAATTCTTCGAAGATGCGGCCGTGATCCTCTGCAGCGATGCCAAAGCCTGTATCGCTCACGGAAAAGATGAGCTGATCCGGGGCCAAGGCCTCTGCGCTGACCCGTATTTCTCCGGCTTCGGTATTTTTCAGGGCATTGCTGATAAAGTTTCGCAGGATCTGTGAAACCTTGGATTCATCGGACATTAAGGAAGGCAGATCCGCAGTGTCTTCAAAAAAAACCAGATTGACATGCGAACGTTCGCTGGCTAATGGGCGAAACATGCCACGCAGGGCCGCAAAAAGTTCTTCCACGCGGAACGACGTCAGGCGCAGGCCGACCTTGCCCGATTCCAGGCGCGCGGTATCCAAAAGGTCATTGACCATTTGCGAAAGGTCTTCAACTGCTTTTTGAATGTACACGACCTGTCGCTCCTGTTCTTTGGAAAGTTCACCGTCCTGTCGCTCCAGTAACATTCTTATAAGCGAAGTTGCCGAATTGAGTGGCGTTCGAAATTCGTGCGTCATGTTCGAAAAGAACAAACTCTTCGCTTCACTGGCTTTTTGCAAGGATAATGCCTTATCTTCCAGCTCGGCATAGAGTGCCAGCACGCCCTGATTGGTTTCTGCTAATTCCCTATTCAGCTGCTCCAATTCCAACTGCTGATTCTTGAGCGCATTCAGCGCAAACATCAGCTCGCGGTTCTGCTGCTTGATTTCGTCATAAGGGTCCTGCATGCGGTTGACTTCGAGCTTCTGCCTGAGATCCTCCAAAGTTTCGGTCGTAATGATCGGAAAGGTCAGAGGCAGGGTCTTGGTGAGGGCCAGCTCGACCCCATCGTCCAAGGGGGCCACGCTGAACTCGTCCATCAGCTTTCGAGCGCCGATCAAACCAAGGCTTCTGGCATCGTTGGAAAGATTTTTATCGGTCCACTTGGCCCGCATATCGCCGTGATCCGGAAAAGCCCCCCAGACGGCGACCCTGAATTTTTTTTCCACCAGAGTGAAGCTTGCTTGCGTGAAACCATTTTTATAGGCGTAGCGCACCAGCTCGGAGACCGCGGTCGCGATACGGGTCAGCTCCTGCAGATCATAATGCAGATGCGAAGCGATCTGCCTGGCTCTTTGCCGGGCCTGAACCACATCCTGCTCGTAGCGGATATCCATCGTGAAAATGGGCCAACATAAAGAGCTGATCGTGTCTTTCATCGCGGATGACTCCCCTGCGGCCTTTGTTTGACGGTAAGTACGGTGACATCGTCCCGTCCGCGATTCCAATCACGATAAAGGACTCCGGCCAGAAGCGAGGCTTCCGAAGCCAAAGCCCAGGGATAGGCGCCTGCCACCCACTGGCTTTGAAGGCCATCCGAATGCAGCACGAGTACGGTTTTTTCGGTCCAGGGATAGATCATTTCCCTGGGCTTCCGCATCTCGTGACCGATGATGTCGGGAAAGGACAGAAGACTTTTCGGAAGCCGGTCCGGCTGCATCAGACTTCCGCTGATATTGCCGACACCGATGAAGCGGAGTTCCTGCTGTTTTGGAAGAATGCGGGCGATGCCGATCGCTGCGCCTCGGGTTCCGCGCAGGGCCAGATGTATGGTCTGAATCAAATCATCCAAAGGATCGCCGCCGAATTCCTGCATGATGAGGCAGGCCTTTTGCGCGGCTTCTGCCGCCGGAGGCCCATGACCCAGACCGTCGACCACCATGGCCGTGGCTATGCCCTGTGCCTCATGCACGTGGTAGCCGTCACCCGGGACGCGTTCATGCGGATGCGGAACCATGACCACGCCGCAGTCAAATTCAAGGGGATTCACTGTGGATAAATTATAGTTGGAATGACTACGGTAAACACGGGAGACGATGCAGGTACCCTGGCCTCGCTTGGAATCAATGGCAAAGAGCCCCGACAAACGGCGAATGCCGCCAAGGCCCATGCCCGGCGTCCCGGCCGTGGAGTAGCCGTCTTCCAAACAAAGATTGATGTTGCTCATGCCAGGCCCGTGATCGATGCCGAGGATCTCGACGCCTGTGCCCTGACCGTCGTGCACCGAGCGGATCAGCACTTCGCCGCGCTCTGCGTGTTTTTGTATATTGTTCCCGATCTCGGTCACTACAAGTGCAAGCTTGCCGGCATCGGTTTCATTGAATAAAAGACTCGACGCAAGTGCTTTTGCAATGCGTCTGGCTTCGCCGACCTGTGAAGGGTCGGACATGGGTATATTCCAGCTGGCCTCCATAATAGTCCTACTTCCATCGCGTAATCACCACGCGCGTGCCTGCACCGACACTTGACGTGATTTCAAATTCATTGACGAGGCGCCTGGCGCCTCCGAGGCCCATTCCAAGCCCGACGCCCGAGCTATATCCATCTTTCATAGCCAGATCAAGATCGGGAATGCCCGGACCCTGATCCTCAAAGGTAAGACGCAGGCCGCTCCGATATTCACGCAGAAGCACTTCAATCGCCACCGATCCACCGCCGCCGTAAATCAGAACGTTGCGCGCCAGCTCACTGGCTGCTGTTACAATCTTGGTCTGATCGACAAGACTGAATTTCAGATCGACGCTGACCGCGCGCACCTTCTGCCTCACTATGACGACATCGGTCTCTGTCCTTATCGGCAGGACGCTTTGATTAAGAGTATTCATTCATCCTGTTCTCTGGGGGGGAACGGATGAACCCATGCAGGTGCTCCATGCCCTGTTCCATATTCAAAGCCGTGCGCACGCCTTTGAGCGTGAGGCCCAGTTCCACAAGGGTAATGGCCACCGCCGGCTGCATGCCGACGACTACGGTTTCGGCGTCCAAAATCCGGGACATGGCGGCGATGTTGCTCAGCATCTGGCCG
>NZ_DASTAT010000106.1 GCF_035712445.1 Oligoflexus sp.
CGATGAAACCCTGCTTCTTTTTTTCTTTATTTGCGGTTCACGAGCGGAAGAGTTCGCCCATTTTCTTGCCGAGAAGCATGGAAGCTCCCATGATACAGGCGGCAAGAATGGCCATACCGATCACGCCCAAAGCACTGGCCAGAAGCTCTCCGGACCCTTGCTCCAGGAAGAGAACATAGATCGCCTTGGTCAAGGGATAGAATTTCTCTTTCATGGCCAGGATGAGTGAATCACTCACATCCAGCATCGCGTAGGAGAAGCAAAGCAGCGCTCCAGCAATAAGATTAGCCGTAACCAATGGGACGGTAATCTTCCTCAGGGTGTGGAAGCGTGAGGCCCCGAAGGTCGTGGACGCTTCTTCCAAAGATGGGCTCATCTGCTGCAGGCCCGCCGAGGCCGACCGCACCATGTACGGCAGTCGCCTGATCGCATAGGCGATCACGAGCAGCGGCACAGGGTTGTGCAGAGGATCCAAAAAGGTATCCGAATACGTGACGACATAGCCGAAGGCCAGAACGATACCCGGCAGAGCCAAAGGTATCATGACAAGGCCATCCAAAAGCCCCGGGAACGGAATCAGCTTCCGCACGATCACATAGGCGATCAAAAGCCCCAGGATCAAATCCAGGAGAGTGGAAAGCCCGGCAAAGATAAAGCTGTTCTTGATCCCCACCAAAGACAGATTGGTCTGGAACACCGCTGTGAAGTGTTCGAAGGTATACTGCTCCGGCAGCACCGTCATGAACCACTTGTTGCTGACCGCTGTGATCATGACAGCGATATGCGGCACCAGGGCGCAAAACACGGTCAGACCCACGAAGGCATAGATAAGGGGCAGACTGATCCAGCCCGCCTTGCGCTTGCCGGACGTCACGTGGCCTTTGGCCATCATCTCGTACTTCTTGCTGCCCAGGGCCAGCTTGGAGAGGAGAAAGAAGCAGACGGTCATCACGATGACCAAAAACACAAGGGCATAGCCCACGGGGTTTTCGTTCACATCGGTGATCATGTTGAAGATCTGCACGGGTATCGTTTCATGATAGCCGACGAGCAGGGGTGTTCCAAGGTCCGTGAGGGCCCAGATAAAGACGATGATAGCGCCCGCGAAATATCCCGGACGGGCCAACGGCCAGACGATATCCTTCAGCTGCTTCCACTTGGGAACGCCCAAGGTGGTCGCGACTTCCTCGACACTCGGGTCCACATTCGCCAGGGACGCGGAAAGGTTCAGGTACATGATGGGGTAAAGGTGAAGAACTTCCAGGACGATCACGGCCCAGAACATATTCTCGGGTCCGAGCCAGTCGATCGGCGCATCGATCCATTCCATGTCCATGAGCGCAAGGTTTACAGATCCGCGACGCGCAAAGAAACGCAGAAGGCCGATGGCTCCGACAAAGGGCGGCATGACCATGGGCACGAGCAGAAGGCCCATGAGAAGGCTCTTGCCCGGGAATTCCCACTTCACGTTGATGACCGCGAGCGGAAAGCTCAATAGCGTCGCGAGCAGCGTCGTGGCAATACCGATCATGAGGCTATTGCCGATCGAATGCATCAGGAGTTCATTGGAGAAGAGCAAAGGGAAGTAACGGAATGTGAACTCGCCCTTATTGAAAAAAGCGCGAGCCATGATGGTCGACACAGGCAGCACAAGAAAGAAAAAGAGCATGGCAATGGTGGCGATCACCGTGCCGTAGCCCACAAGATCCGCAAGGCGTCGTTTCTTATTCGAGGTTGCGTCAGCGGTTTGCATCAGGTTCCTGGCCCTATTTCAGTCTGGGGTGGAAGAACAAGCACGTCCTCAGCCGCGATCATGCACCCGATGGCATCACCTTCCTGGAAGTTGTGCTCGGGCGCGTGATAAAAATTCACTTTGATGGCCTGGCCGCTTGAGCTGCGCAGCTGGAATTGCTCCGATTCACCCAAATAAGTCAGATGCTCGACCTTCAGCTGAAAGTAGTTCGCACCCTGGCCTTTTTTATCCCAATCAATGGCAATCGCCTCGGGCCGCATGGAGATGGACACAGCGGCTCCCACCGGGAACTGCTCCACCTTATGGGTGGCTTCGAAAAGGCCGAGAGCGGTTTGGACCTGGATGGTCTCGCCCTGACGGCCGATGACCTTGCCCTGGATCAGGTTGGTTTCCCCGATGAAACTCGCGATGAAAGGCGTCTTCGGGAAATTATAAAGAGTCCGCGGGCTATCGGTCTGAATCAAATGACCGGCATGCATCACGGAAATGCGCGTTCCCATCGACAGGGCTTCGCGCTGATCATGAGTCACGTAAAGAGTGGTGATACCTGTTTGCTTGTGAATGCGGAGGATGTTGTCACGCATTTCACCGCGAAGCTTCGCATCCAGGTTCGAAAGGGGTTCGTCGAGCAGGAGCACATTCGGGCGAATCGCCAGAGCACGGGCCAGGGCCACGCGCTGCTGCTGTCCACCCGACAGCTGTCCGGGCAGGCGATCGACGTATTGAGTCAGGCGCGTGATGTCCAGCACATCGTCGATGCGCTTTTTGATTTCCGCCGAGCTGAGTTTTCTGAGCTTCAGACCGTACTCAACGTTTTTGTAAACGGTCATGTGGGGCCAGAGCGCATAGTTCTGGAACACCATACCGATGCCGCGATCCACCGCTGGTTTCTTGGTAACATCCTCACCATTGAAAAACAGCTGGCCTTCGGTGACCTGTTCAAGACCGGCCAGCATACGCAGGGTTGTGGTTTTCCCGCAACCGGACGGTCCCAGCAAAAAGTGCAAGGCGCCCTTCTCGATGGTCAGGTTCAGGTCATGCACGGCCGTGGTTTGACCGTAGCGCTTGTAGATGCTCTTGAAGACGACTTCCATGCAAACCCCGGCTCTTGCTCAGTGATCAAATTACTGAAGGCTCTTATATTTTTGACGCGACGCTCCGACCCAGGCATTGATCGTCTGGTTACGCACGACTTCGTCATCCCATCTATCGACAAGCTTCATGAATTCAGCTTCGCTCAGGGCAGGCTTGCCAAAGACAGCGAGCTTGGCTGGATCCACGGATTTGCCTTTGGCAATTTTCTTCCAGGCCTTCTTCAGATCATCGTGGGTATCGACCAGAGTCGCACCCACGAGGTCATTGAATACGCGCTGCATTTTGGTCGCGCGTTCCAGATCCAGCATGATGAAACCCTTCTGTGTGAAAGGGTTGGCTGGCGAAATACGTTTGCCCTCGGTTTCCTGATAGGCCTTGGTGTTGACCGCCATCCGGCCGAGCGAGGACATCTTCGGTCCACCCGGAACACCTTTGGGCAGGAGCAGAAGTTTCTGGCCATCGACGCTCAGAACGAACTGCACGAAGCGTTCAGCCACTTTGCGATTGGGGGCGCCTTTCAGAATGGCAATGGGATCCGGGTCCAGGACGGACTGACCTTCGGGCAGGACAAAGCCGAGGTTATCCGGGCCCAGGTCACCAATTTTCGCCAGCGCGTAGAAGTCGATCGCCATGGCGAGGCCCACATCACCGGACACAACGGCTTTAATGGGATCCGTACTGGAATGGGTGAACGAGCGTGCATTGCCGGAGATAGCCGTCAGAAGTTCCCAGCCCTTGTCCCAGCCCATGGTTTGCAGAATAATCGCATTCATGGTGTTGGCGGAACCCGAGCGGCGCGGATCGGTGAGGCTGATGTTGTCTTTGTAAACCGGGCTGCCAAGGTCCTGCCAGGTCTTGGGTTCCGGCATGCCATCCATTTTCATGATCTTCTTGTTGAAGAAGACGCCGAAGGAGGACATGGCGGAGGCATACCAGGTGTGGGTCTTGTCATAGAGCGGAATGCCCGCGGTGTTCTCGGGGACCTGGGCCTTCAGTTCAGCGGGAAGTTTGTAGGTGTCGAGGAAACCATCGCGCTGCAGTTCCATGAAGGTGGCGGTGCCGCCGCCCCAGAAAAGGTCAACGCCCGAGGATTTTTTATTGTTGGCATACTTGGCCCGCAGAAAGCGGACGTCATCCGAGGTTCCGCCCTGATCGAGCCACTGGACGTCAACGTCGGTCTTGAAGGTCTTTTTGTAGTATTCGGTAAAAAGGGGAACGTACTCTTCCTGAATGGACTTGCGGTGCGGCGACAGAATAACCAGAGTATCTTTCGCCCAGGCAGAGACTGAGCTGCAGAGAAGCGTAGAGGCAATGAGCCAGGACTTCATAAGGCTTCCTTCGTTGCTTGACTGTTCCCAAGGGCGCTCTGAGGGGCTGAGTATCAGCCGACGCAAGGCGTCCTCCTTAATGGTAACCAAGGTGCATCTTGGTAGAATTTAACCCCAAAAAAAGCAAGTCTTTTTGTGGACTCAAGACCGTGATTCGAGAACCGGGACCGCACTTTTTTTCTCATAAAGCCGCAGCCACGATTCGTGGATCGCTGCCGCCGCATTTCTGGCCAAATCACCTTGCAGCCTCGTGCAAAGGTCCAGGAGCCGTTCGCGTTTCTCATCGCGATAGGGACCCGGCTGTGCCAGGCGGGACAACTCGTCCGCGGCGTCCGAGGCTGCGAAATCCTGAATGAATTCGCGAACCAATCCGGTATTCGCCACCAGATTCACAAGACTGATGTGCGGGAGCTTCACAAATCGCTTGGCCAGCTGAAAACTGAGCGGCTGCATGACATAGGCCACAGCCATAGGCGTGCCGGTCAGGGCGCATTCCAGTGTCGCTGTGCCCGATGTCACCAGGGCTGCGTCGCAGGTTTTCATGAGATGAATGCTCTGTCCGCGAACCAGGGTCGTGTCACCCTGCCGATAGACCGTGAGATCCGGCGTCTCCGTCAGGGGCTCACCCAAAGCCTCACCCAGAATGCTGGCAAAAAGTTCTGGTTTCAGACTGGGCGCCATGGAAAGGGCGAAACGAAGCGTGGGATCCTTCTTTCTCAACTCCGCGCGAATTTCCATCATGCGCGGCAAAAGCCGGCGAATTTCGCTGGTGCGGCTGCCGGGAAAAAATCCGATCGTGGGGGCAGCGGAGAGCTTGAAGCGCTCGCGATCCGCCATTGCTGTCCGGGCGCGATCCACCTGCGGCGTGCCCACATAGCGAAAGTTCACCTGGCGCTCGCGAAAGAATTCCTTTTCAAAGGGCATGATGCCCAGGACTTCATCCGTCACGGCCCGCAGGGTCTTGGTGCGTTTTTCACCCCAGGCCCACAGCTGCGGCGCCACATACTGAAACACATAGACACCGCGCAGCCGCAGGGCATCCGCGAGGCGCAGGTGAAAACCAGGATAATCGACCAGGATCGCGATATCCGGCTGACGGCGTTCAATCTGTTCCAAAAGGCTGAATTCAAGATGTTTCAGAAAAGGCAGGTGCTTGATGACTTCCACAAAACCCATGACCGAGAGTTCCTCGATCCCAAAGAGGGCCTCGGCTCCGTTGGCTCGCATCCGCGGGCCACAGATGCCGAAAACCTCCGCGTCAGGCCACAGAACCCGCAGTTCGTGGAGGAGTTCCGCAGCCAATAAATCGCCGGATGGTTCTCCGGCTGAAACGAAAATCCGAGGCGGCCTCATGCATCCTCTTTTCGGTAGGGGTGTTGTCGATTAAAGAAGTTCGACCGGCGTTCCGCTTTCCATCCAGGGACGGAGGCGCTGCTGCGCAGCCATTTCCACGGCTTGTTCCACGAGTTGAACCGATTCCACCAGCTGCTCGTGCGTGGCCAGATTATGCTCGCGACCCGACAACAGTCGCGCGAGCTGATCGAGCTGAATTTTCAGGGTTTCCTGTTTTTCCACAGGCAAAAACGCGCGATCGAGTGGACCGTTGCTCGCAATCCACTCCAATTCAGGCAGAATGTCGGCTGCGCGTCCCCTGAGGCCAAGACCGGAAATCTCGCAGGTCTGCGCGATATAATCGACGGTCGCGACGGCATCCGTCCCGGTCACGCGGATGCTGCGCAAACGCTGAGGCGTCAGCCAATTCACATGCACAGAGCCGGTGGCTCCCTGACTTCCCGCGACCAAAATTTCCGCGGTATCGAAAATATCCTGGAGCTGGGTGCTGTGACCGACGCTATTCAGGACCTGCAAAGGCCCGAGCAGCATACGGAACACGTCCAGTTCATGAACGGCCAGATCCAAAATCACATTGTTGCCGGGCTTCACATTGCGCGGAAAGCCGCCTGCACGGGTTCCCGTAAGATGAACGAGGCGACCCAGGATCCCTGTCTGAATCAGGCGGCGCAAGGCTCCGACGACGGGATTGCAGCGTTCGATATTGCCGACGGCCAGATGCAGCGAACGATCACTGGCGATTTGCACCAGTTCGCGCGCCTCCTGCATGGTGCCGGCTGCCGGTTTTTCCACCAGGACGTGACGATTGTTTTCGAGGATTTTTTTCACAAGGACGTAATGCAGCTCGGTCGGCGCCGCAACAACAGCCAAATCCCAATCCAGGGCCAGGGCTTCATCCACGGTGCGGAGCAAAGGAACCGATGGGGCAGGCAAAGCATCCAAAACTGGGTCGACCACAGCCACGAGCTGGTAGCGCGAATCTTCCTGTAAGACGCGGAAATGATTGCGCCCCATGTTTCCCATGCCAAAAAGAACAACACGAATCAACTGCATGTCCCGTCCTCGCGTTCGGTTAGAGGCCGCCACTATAGCGAATCCACGAAAGCTTGCCTAGCAGGGATTCTTCAGGTCCGGGTGACTTCGTCTACGTTCAATGCAAAGCGTTGGCCCGCTTCACTTCCACCTTCCACCTGATCCACCAGCACGAGCAGCGTGTTGAGAAGATCGAGATTCAAAACACCATCGGTCGGCAAGGCGAGGACATCGTCCTTTTCAAAATTCAAAGGGCAGACATCGCGCTCTGTGCGTTCGTTCACTTTAAAAGATAAAGGCAGACCCTGCGTCCGGCAGATGATGGGGCGGACGGGATAGATCTGGCAAGCGCCTTCGTCATCCAAAAAGCTGCAGGCTTTCGGATTCCCGGGCTGCGCTTTGAGTTTCTCGATCAAGTCGGGACGCTCGTTCAGCCATTCGCGGATGGCGAGGCGTTCCACCGAAAAAACAGTCAAACCAGGCTGACAGCAGGACGAGCAGCCCTTTTTGCATTGCAGCTGCGCAGCATAGCGCTCGTGAAATTCCTTGGCTTTGGCATCAACCTTGGCCACAAGATCCTGGTAACGGGATGCACTCATCAGATTTTCCGTAGCACAGCGTAAAACATGGTATCCGCATCAGCGGCTGGATTACCACAGAGGGCCTGAGTTTCCAAGCGAAGGTCAGGATGAGCCGCAAGCGCGGCGGCCACCACATCTTCATTCTCGTCCGGCAGCCAGCTGCAGGTCGCATACACCAGCTGTCCGCCCTTTTTCAAGGGGGGCAGAACTTTCTGAAACAGGCTGATTTGCAGAGCCTGCAGGTCCTTCAGTTCCCGCTCATGACAGCGGTATTTGCTGTCAGGACTGCGACGCCAGGTGCCGGTGCCCGTGCAGGGAGCGTCGATCAGGATCACATCGACCCCACCGTTTTTCTGCCATTCACTGGGAAACGGCGGCAGGCTTTCCCCATTCCAGGGTAAAGTCCGCACGCGGGAAAATCCGGCACGTGCGGCGCGTCTCTTCACTTCTTCCAATTTATAACTGCGAATATCTGAGGCGAAGATAAGTCCGCGGCCCTGCAGTCCGGCCGCCAGCTGCAGAGTCTTGCCGCCGCCACCGGCACAGGAATCCCAGATGATGGGTTCACCCGTAAGGTCGACCGCCGCGCCGATTCTTTGCGAGGCGTAGTCCTGTATTTCCAAAATTCCCTGATCAAGGCATGCCAGAGTCTGAAGACTGCGCGCTTCCTGCAGCTTCCACGACGCGCCCTCTTCTGTCCAGAGAAGGCCATGTTCAGTGAATTCACGGCGCGCGGCCTCGGCCTTGTTCGGCAGATTCACGCGCAGCCACAGCGGAGCCTTGGCATTCTGCAGAGCCAAAAATTTTTCAAGATCCGCGGGCGTCCAATCACTCAGCTGCTGACGCCGCTTCAGCATCGGCGCATAGAAAGGCGGAAGGCCCCAGCGGGAAAGCGCCGGACTTTGCTGCAGAGCGTCCCACTGCTTTTTTTCCAGGGGAAAACGTTCATCAGCGGGATCCAATCGATCGACGCTCAGCCAGAAAAAAAGGCGTTCGGCCGGGAGTTCCCGCAGCTCATCCCAGTCCCCTGCCCCTTCGCGGCCCTCATGCTCCGCAAGCAGGGCCAGTGGCCCGAGGCGCAGAGCGGCAAAGACCGCATCCGCATACCACTGCCTGTCTTTTTTGCCGAAGCGTTTTTCACCGCGAAACACCTGGGCCAGCCAGCGGTCCACCTGGGGCAATTCCCGGCAGTCCTGCAGCTGTTTCCAGATGCGATAAAGATGCAGCGTTCGCGGATTCTCCGCGAAAAATAATCGCGCTGTCATAGCATTGAAGATTGGAGAAGACTCAGCGAAGCGGCTGAACCTGCATGCGGACGGGTTTTGGGATCACGACGGGCCAAAGCCAGAAAAGAGCGCGGCTCGTCCGTTTCATTATTCAGAAAATGTTCCGCCAGCTGATCGCCGTGAAGTTCCTCGGCTGCCGTGAGCGAGCGATCCGCGATGCGAAGACCCGCACCTCCAGTCATCACCGCTGTCACATTCCAACCAGGAAGCCAGGGACGCAGGCTGGTTTGCGGCGGTACGATGCCGCGGAAAAGCGAAGTCTCCGGCGCAGCGAAGATCATATCCCAGGTGGGAACGCCTTTGGCGGCGATACTTTCACCCTGCTCGCGGAAAATGCGGATGGACGGAATGCTGAGGCCGCGGAGCGCTTCAGGCTTGACGATTTCGACTTCGACGGCATCACAGCTGCCGCGCAGAACATCCACAGGATGCGGCGCCAGGATGAAGGCGGCGACGGCCTCGGCGGCGCTTTCGATAAGACGAAAATGTCCTTGCGTCAAAATAAAGCTGACT
Source organism: Oligoflexus sp. (assembly GCF_035712445.1). Taxonomy (NCBI): domain Bacteria; kingdom Pseudomonadati; phylum Bdellovibrionota; class Oligoflexia; order Oligoflexales; family Oligoflexaceae; genus Oligoflexus; species Oligoflexus sp. Next base: position 8,942 of record NZ_DASTAT010000106.1, read on the forward strand.
TCCTTGACGAGCGAGGAGTAATCCACGCTCTGACACAACTGGCCGGACTTCGCCGCCAGACTGGTATCGAGGTACATCACCAGCTGCAGATGCAGCGGTTGAGTTTTCAGCTTTTCCTCGGGATAAATGCCAATCGTACAGGGGACAACGAAATCCCTCAGACGGATTTCATCGAGGATACGACCGGTTTTCTTTGAGCGTACGCGCATTGTGCCTCTCCCAGGGCCATGGTTGTATTACGCCCTTTCTCCATTGGCAAGCTGACCTTGATCCCTCTTGTGAAAAAGTCAGGGTGACAAGTCGTGAAGCTGACTAGGCAAGACTCCGTCGCCTGTGATAAGTTGCCGCCGCATGCTGCTCTTGGATGGAGGATCACACGCGATGGAAACCGCACCCAGACCGGAAATCAAGCTCGTCAGCCAGGATGATCGTATCTTCGCCGGCTCCAACTATCCGAAGCCCTTCGCTTTCAATAAGGAAGTGGCTCATGTCTTTGATGATATGGTTCGCCGTTCCATCCCGCTCTATGTGGATGTGGTTCGGGCCACGGCCGATTGGGTTCAGCACTTCTATAAGCCACAGACAGCCATTATTGACATAGGCTGCTCGACCGGCACGACAACCCATCATGTCGCGCATACTTTGCAAAAGCCAGCCCATTTCCTGGCGGTTGACCTTTCTGCATCCATGATTGAAAAGGCCCGGGAAAAGCTGGCAGATCTGCCGCCCCGTCATCAAGTTACGCTGCTTTGCCAGGATATTCGCGAAACCACCCTGCCCCGGGCGTCGGTGGTCATCATCAACTATACTCTTCAGTTTCTGCCGGTCGCCGATCGGCTCAGCCTTCTGTCGCGCATCCACGAAGCCCTTGTTCCCGGCGGCATTGTGCTGATCAGTGAAAAGGTGCGTTCGGCAACCACCGCTTTCCATGAACTGACGACGGTGATCTATGAGCGTTTCAAGGAAGAGCAGGGTTATAGCCGAACCGAAATCGAGCGGAAAAAGGAAGCTTTGGATCAGGTCCTGATTCCCTTTACCGAGCAGGAGCATCGGCAGAACCTGACGCTTGCTGGTTTCACTGCCATCGACACGCTGATGAAGTGGAACAACTTCACGACTCTGATCGCCCAAAAGGAGCCCAAGGCTTGAGGGAATCCGCGGAAACCGGCTGGTGGCCTCTTATCAAAGATCCTGTGGCACGCGAGGAGCTGCATCGCCTGCGCGAGGAAGCAAGGCCGCGCCTTATGGAAACACGCTGGGAAACGGAGCGTTCGGCTGTGGCCTCGGTGCGGGATCTTCGCGTCCGGACCTGGCGCGGGGATACGTCCTCGGTTCATATCGGCGAGGCCGCGGATCTTAACGAGGAGCAGCACGCGCGGCTTAAGGCGGCATTGAAAGCCTTTATTCCATGGAAAAAGGGCCCCTTTGCGATCGCAGGCCATAGCATTGATGCCGAATGGCGTTCTGATTGGAAATGGGAGCGTTTTTGGCCTTACGTTCGTTCGCTGGAAGGCGAGGTCGTGGCCGACATCGGCTGCAACAACGGCTATTATATGTACCGCATGCTGAGCGCCGGCGCCAGGCAGGTGGTGGGTTTTGAACCCATGGCCCGTCATGCCTTGAATTTCGAGCTGCTGCAGAATCTCCATCCGACCCCGGCTTTGGATTTTGAAATGCTGGGCGTCGAGCATGTCGATCTTTTTTCCGGCGTCTTTGACACCATATTCTGTCTCGGCATTCTTTATCATCACACCGATCCTGTCGGCCTTTTGCGAAAGATGGCCAAGGCGCTTCGTTACCGCGGCCGTCTCTTTATAGACTGTCAGGGCATACCCGGCCAGGATCCGGTGGCTTTGACGCCGGCAGGACGTTACGCGGGCGCGGGCGGCGTCTGGTTTTTACCGACCCGAAGCTGCCTTGAGAATTGGATCCGTCGGGCCGGTTATACCCGCATCACCTGGATTCACGCCGAGGCCCTTTCCACCGAGGAGCAAAGAGCCACCGAATGGGCCCCGGTCAAGAGCCTTCCTGAATTTTTGGATCCGAATGACCCGAGCAAAACCATCGAAGGTTACGCCGCACCGGAACGTTTTTATCTGATGGTGCAGCTCTGACCCCAGGTTTTCATTGAGCCTCCGGTCCCCAGTTCGTTACAATGAGCTGTTGATCAGGAGGTTGACCCGATGCCGCAAAAAACCAAGGCCGTTCTTATCTATGGTGGACAGTCCACCGAACACGAAGTATCCCGCCGCAGCGCCGCTTATATCTGGAAAAATATCGACCGGCAAAAATTCGATGCCTTTGCGATTGGCATTGATAAGGAAGGGCGTTGGCTGGCTCAAAATCGCCAGGAACTGGAGCGTTCCTATCCGACGGAAATGCCCATGCAGCCCGCGGACAAGGCCGATGCGGAATCCGCCGCGGTCCTGAAAAAGATCTGGACCCAGGGCGCCGATAACAGCGACATCGTGGTCTTTGACATCGTGCATGGCACCACAGGCGAAGATGGAATGATGCAGGGTTTCTTTGATCTGCAGCGCATTCCTTATGTCGGACCGGGCATACTCGGTTCGGCCTGCGCGATGGATAAGGTCGTCGCGAAACAGCTCGTCGAATACGCCGGCGTTCCTGTGGTTCCCTATGTGGCTTTGCGTCTGAATGATTGGCTCGAACGGAAATCCGCTCTGCTGGACGAGGCCGTTCGGAAGCTGAAATTCCCTATGTTCGTGAAACCTGCGAGTCTTGGCAGTTCGGTCGGGATCAATAAGGTGGAAGATAAGGTCGCTCTGGAAAAGGCGATCGCCTATGCCTTGGAATTTGATGATCGGGTTCTGATCGAAACCGGCGTCAATGCCCGCGAGATTGAATACGCCTGCCTCGGCGGGTATGCACCGAAGCTGACCTTCCCCGGTA
>NZ_DASTAT010000107.1 GCF_035712445.1 Oligoflexus sp.
AAGGGCAAGGCAGACCATTGTCATATTCCCCAGTCGCTATGAAAAGGAGGTGAACCGTTGTCTTATGAACATAAGACTCATGTTGGGTTATGGGTTCCAGGTCCCGCGAGGAAAACCACCTTGATCTTTGACAACCGAATAAATCCGAACCCAGCTGAGCTATGGAACAAATGGAGCCGGCGCTGAATCCGGAGGTGCGCCCTGAATTCAGCTGGCGGGTGATGGACGGCAAATCCGCGAGACAAAGCAGGTCCATAAGGAGGATTGTGCAGCTCAAAATTTAGACGCAAGGCTCCACTCTTCCGTCTCAGGCCGCAAAAGTGCGCTGGTGACGGGACTGACGGAATGTTCCGGGGATTCGGGTTTTGTATGGTGGGGATAACAGGACTCGAACCTGTGGCCTCATGCGTGTGAAGCATGCGCTCTAACCAACTGAGCTATATCCCCATCCTGGGAGGATGCGAAACTATTAAGTTTTTGTGTTCTTGTCAAGCGTCAAAGTCAGGGTCTGCAAACCAAGCTATTCTGGACTATTGTGCGTCGAAATGAGTGTGTCGATGGTTGTAATCAGCTGCCTTAGATTCGCAGGCTTGCCGATGAAGGACTGCCAAAGGTCCTGATGCTCGTGGGCCCAGTCCCAGGCGGCACTGGTGATGATGGCTGGAAGTTCGCGGGTTTCCGGGTCCTCGCGCAGCTTTTGAAGCATCTCGACGCCGTCCATGACGGGCATCATGAGGTCGGTGATGATCAGATCCGGCTTGTAGTTATGGACGATCCGCAGTGCTTCCTCGCCATTGTAGGAAACGGCCACGTTAAAGCCATGCTTCTGCAGCAAACGCGTGTAGAGAAGGCAGATTTCCAGATTGTCCTCGACCACCAGGATTTTAGTCTTCAGCATGTCACTCATCCTTCGTCGATGGCTGAAGCATGGAGGGATTCGCCGGACGAGCCACTCCGGTCAGGACAGACGTCACTTCCCTGAACGTATCATGGATGGCAAAACCCTGATCGGAAATATCAAGCTCATGGAACAAAGGATTATAACCGCTTTCCCTCATCTTAAGGATAGCGATTAAACGCCGCAATTGCGCCCCCATTTCCACAAACCTCAGAAAAATGATGTTCTCCAAAACCGCTGCCAAATCCTGGACAGGCATTTCAATCTCACGGGTAAAGATAGGCGTCTCTTCGGAAAAGACAGACGTCGCCCCCAAAGATCGCAGGCGATTGGTCAACGCGGATAAAAATGTTCCAACGCGCGAGGGATGCAAGGCCCCCGATTTGAAGACTTCAATCCCATCAATGAAAACCCGCCTGGCCTTGACCGCCTGTACCTCATTCAAAAGCTGTTCGGCGATCGCGTCTATGTTTTTGCGCTGCAGCGCCGGCTGCCAGATGAAATGAAGCAATCCCCGCGCCTGGAAACGTTCGACCTCGATTCCAATCTTGCCAGCTTTGGCCAGAAGGCGCTGCGGCGGTTCGTAACAACCAAAGTAAATCCCAGGCTCGCCCTGTCGCGCCCCTTCCTCAAGAAAAGTCAAGCCGAGCAGAGTTTTGCCGGTGCCCGGTGCACCCAGAATCGTGGTCGCTGATCCGCGAAAGATGCCGCCATTGGTCATATCATCAAGTTTAGGAATCCCGAAGCGAAGCCGCGTGGTGATGTCGTCGGTGGCCTCGGACGGATGCGCATAAAGTTCTTCGATGCGCGGATAGATGTGCATACCCTGCTCGCCAATCTCAAGGGAATGCTTGCCCGAAAGATAACTGCTGCCGCGCAGCTTGCCCACTTCCATGCGCCTCAGCATGGCGGCCGACTTCGTCACGTTGTTGAAGGAGATAATCGAATCCGCGATGGCATCTTCCGGATAAATATTGCGGTTGAGCTTGGAGCGCAGGAGAAAGGTCGTGCAGCCCGACATCGGTCCGAAGATATGAAGGGAATGCACGAACTTTTTGAAGTCACCCGGATTCTCGGCGCGATCTTCGAGCGAGGCGATGCCGTCGAGAATGAGGATCGAGGCGTTCATCCGGATAACGGTTTCCTGGAGCAGATGCAGAAGCCCATCCAGGCCCTCGTTTTCCAGGACGCTGGAACTGTCGAGATAAATAACCTTGCGTCCCACCTGTGTCGCATTGAAAAAGGAGAAGCGCGAGACATACTGTATCATCTGATCTTTCGATTCAGATAGAAAGACCACATAGATGGCCGCCTGTTGAGACAAGCGTGCCTGATTGAAACATATTTGATTGCCAAAGACCGTCTTGCCCGTGCCGGGGCCGCCGTTGATAATGACCAGCGAGCCGCAGGTAAAGCCGCCTTTCAGCACCTGATCCAGGCCTGAAATGCCGGTCGGCATCAGCTCGCCGAACGCGGCTGGGTAGTTTCGCGCTAAGTCATTACTGTTGCACTTGCAGGGCTCGTCTGCATCAGCTCAAGATGCTTTTGAAGAAGAGACGAGCTGGCCTCCAGCAAATCCGTCGGCAAAATGGGTTTGCCCAGATGAATGTCGAAGGAAGCCGCCAACGCCTGGTTTCGATCTTCTTCGCGCACGTAAGCCGTCAGAGCAATCGTGGGAATCAAGCGATCCGGGTCGATCTGTTCCCGGATGCGTCTTAAAAGGGAATAACCATCTTCATCAGGCAGCCCAATATCACAGATGATCAAATCAGGCTTGTCACCCGCGAGTCGTTCCAAAGCCTCCTCGGCGCTTGCGGCTTCCATGACGAAGGCCTCAGCTCGATCCATGACCCGGCGGATCAGTTCCCGCGCATCCCTTTGATCGTCGACAATCAGGACGTGACGGCCGCGCAGGATGTCGGAACAAAAAGGATGGCTGCCCCTGGTTTTTTTATCCAGGCCCGGCGAGGCATAAGGAGGCTCGGCGCCTTCCGAGGCCTTGGCCAAAGGCAGAAGATAAACGGTAAACTTCGCCCCCTGATTCTTGCCACGGCTTGTGACGTGCACGGTGCCGCCATGCGCTTCGACGATGTGCCGAACGATAGCCAAACCCAGGCCAAGCCCTCCGAAGTGCCGGGTCTTTGATCCATCCTCCTGGCGGAAACGCTCGAAAACATAAGGCAGAAAATCCGGTTCGATGCCCCGGCCATTATCCTCGACATCGATCAGAAGTCGCCCATCCGTCGAATGAAGGCGGACCAGGATACGCCCGCTATTCGGCGTGAACTTCACCGCATTGTTCAAAAGATTCCAAAAGACCTGCTGAAGCCTCGTCTTGTCCCCGAGGACAGGCCTTGGCTCCGCGGCGAATTCCGTCGTGATGCTGATGCCTTTCGAACGAGCCGCGAGCTGGACGGAAACCATAGCCTCCTGCAGAACATCCGCCAGCTGCACCGGCTGCATATCCAATGTCAGTTTCCCGGTGATGATCCGCGACACATCCAAAAGATCGGTGATCAACTGATTCTGCATCTGCGCATTGCGATGAATCGCATCCAGCGAATACGCGAAATCTTCGCTATCCGGGCTGTCCATCGACAGGAGTTCAGAAAAACCGATGATCGCATTCAAAGGCGTCCGCAGCTCATGGGACAGCGTCGCCAGAAATTCATCCTTGATGCGATTGGCTTCCTGAGCCTTGAAATAAAGCCTTTCCCGCTCCTCGGTACTGGCCTTGCGTTCGGTTTCATCCCGCATGATCTTGGCAAAGCCGAGCAATTCGCCATCCGCTCCCCGCAGCGCATTGGTCGCGCCCGATACCCAAAAAGACGTTCCATTCTTCCGCATGCACCAGCGTTCGCTTTCGGCCCGTCCTTCCCGTATCGCAGCGGCCAGCTCGGCCTCGGGAACGCCGGCGGCCTGATCCTCGCTGGTGAAAATTGTGGCGAAGGGAAGGCCGATGAATTCGTCTTCCGCATAGCCGAGGATTCGCTGCACGCCGTTATTCCAGCTTTGCAGGTGTCCCTCGGGGCTCAGCATGAAGATCGCGTAGTCTTTGATGCCATCCACAAGCACCCGCATGCGCTCTTCGCTTTCACGCAGAGCGCGGTCGGTCCTGCGTTTCTCCGCGCGGACCTTCCATTCCAGGATTTGAATCTCGACGGCCGGGCCGAGCCTTGAAAGATTGTCCTTCATGATGAAATCGTGGGCACCGGCCTTGATCACCGAAGCCGCGCGCTCTTCGCCTATGATCCCCGAGACGATGATAGTGGGAATATCCTGAGCCGATTCCGCCAGAACCTGCAGGGCCTTGAGCCCGCTGAAAGCCGGCAGATTGTAATCTGAAAGTATGATGTCCCAATTTTCCTGCAGACAGAGCCGCAGGTCTTTTTCCGTTTCAATGCGCGTCGTCTGCACGTCGTAGCCACTGTGTTCCAGGGCTTCGGTCAACAGCGCGCTATCCATCTCAGAATCCTCGATCATCAGGACTTTGAGTGTTTTTCTCATGGCCGGCTCCTTTGACTTAAAAAATCCGAGGCGCCTCGTTCAGCACCAGCCAGTATAACGAAAGTTGCCGCACGGCTTCCAAAAAATTGCTGAAATCAACCGGCTTCCGAATATAGCTGTTCGCTCCCAGATCATAGCTTTCCATGATGTCCTTTTCCTCCAGCGAGGTCGTGAGGATGACCACTGGCAAAAGTTTCAAAGTCGGATGGGACCGCATGCGCTGCAGAACTTCCAAACCGCTGAGTTTCGGCAGCTTAAGATCGAGCAGCACCACCTGGGGCAGGGTGCGTGGGTTTCTATGCGCATAGAGCCCCTGCGCCAGCAGAAAATCCAAGGCCTCGGCCCCATCACGCACGACATGGATCTCATTCAGCAGGCGATTTTCCTGCAGGGCGAGGAGGGTAAGTTCCTCATCATCGCGATTATCCTCGACCAGCAGAATGCTTTTTCGAGTCAAGAGATTCATGCTGTATTCCTTTCACTACAGGCCAGAGTGAAGTAAAAGGTCGCGCCTTCGTTCACGCGTCCCTCCGCCCAGACCTTGCCGCCATGGCGATGAATGACCCGCTGCACACTGGCAAGACCGATCCCTGAACCTGGGAATTCATGCGTGGAATGAAGCCGTTGAAAAGGTCGAAACAGCTTTTCCGCGTACTCCATATCAAAACCCGCGCCATTGTCCTTGACGCAATAAACAGGCCGACCTTCGTATACATCCATGCCTACTTCGATACGTGCCCCAGTGGGGCGCTGACTGGTAAATTTCCAGGCATTGCCCATCAGGTTCTCCAGTACAGCTCGCATCAGGATGGGGTCCGCATGCACCTGCATTCCCTCATGAATATGGAATTCGACCTGGCGTTTGCTTTCCGCCTCGCTCAAAAATCTGGCGACGGAATGAGCCAGCGCGGAAAGGTCCAAGGGAACCTTTTGCATGTCCTGTCGGGTCAGACGGGTCAGATTCAACATGTCATCAATCAGATGCGACATGCGACTGGCTGCATCCTTCACCCTCTTCAGATAATGCTGCCCCTGTTCATCCAATGAAGGACCGTATTTCCGTTCCAGTATCGTGCTGAAACCGTCGATGCCCCGAAGAGGGGCCCGCAGATCATGAGACACCGAGTAGGCGAAGGCCTCCAGCTCCTGATTGGCGGCCTGCAGCTGAGCCGTGCGATCGCGAACCCGAGCCTCCAGTTCCTCGTTGAGCGTACGAAGGCGGTCCTCGGCCTCCCGGCGGCGCGCAAGCTCGTCCTCGGCCTTTTCAAAGAGGGCGGCATTGTCGATCGCCACAGACGCCTGCAGGGCAATGCCGGCCACCAGATCCTCGGAGCCGGGACCGAAGACATCAGCCTCGACATGCCCGAAAACAAGTACGCCGATCACAGATCCGCTGCGGGTCTTGACGGGAACAGCCAGGACGCTGTGGATAATGGGTCGCTCGGGAAGGAGGGCATGAAAAGGCGCGTGCGGCTGAAAACGCTCATCTCGCGTCACATCTCCGAGGCGCACGATCCCCCGGCTCGAAAAGATTTCATTCAGAGCCTTGGTGCTTTCCGGCGTCAGTCCGTGCGGGAAATTTTCATGGCTTACGCCGCTTAAGGTATGCAGATGGAAGGTTTCAGCCGGATCTTCCGCGGCATGATATAAAAAGGCTCCGAACGTAGCGCCGATCGCTTCGCTCGCGGAATCGGTAATGGTCTGAAGCAGCCGCTGAAGGTCCAGCTCGGCGGCCAGGCTGCGACCGATTTTATAGAGCGTTTCGGTGGAACGAATCTCCTGCTGCAGGCGTTCCTCTTTGGCCTTCTGTTCGGTGATGTCGAGCGTTACTCCATCAAAACGCAAGGCGCGCCCGTCTTTATCATAGAACCCAAGTCCGATGGCCCTGATCCACTTGATAGCGCCATCAACAGGATTGACCGAGCGGTATTCCCTGTCAAAAGTCAGTTTTTCATCCAGCGCTTTCTGAATGTGTCGCCTGGTCGCTTCGCGGTCATCGGGATGGAGCCTTTCATAAAAATCCAAAATCGTGACCTCGGCATTCGGGGGCAGGAAAAAATGCTCCTTGACCCAGGTGTTCCAAAGCAGCTTGTCGAAGGGCAGATCGCAGTACCAGAGTCCAAGATGCACAGAACGCGTGACGAGTTCCATGCGCTCGCGGTTGACCTGGAGTTCCCGCTCGATCTTTCGCAGATCGGAAAGATCGGTGATCAGAGCGAAGAAACCATCCGGGGTATGACCATTCGCGCGAAAACGCGGCACATAGGTGATATTCGCCGAACGCAGGCTGCCGTCGCTGTGCTGGAGCTGGGTCTCGAACGTCACGCGCTGACCCTTAAGCGCGGCCTTGCGATAAGCCTCCTCATCCGCCGGTTGAGTTTGAAAACGGGACCAGAGTTCATCCATGCGAAGACCCAGCATGGAGTGCAAAGGTCGCGCAAACCAGCGTTCATATTCGCCATTGATGAAACGCAGCCTTCCCTGGGCATCGGTATAGGAAATCAAGGCCGGCAAAGCATCCGTGATAATGCGTAATTCTTCGTCACGCGAACGGCGTTCCTCTTCCCATTCGCGGATCTGGTGAATATCAGTGGCCACAGTCACCCACTGCAGGACTTTATCCGACGCATCCAGAACCGCGAGGCGCCTGGCAAGATGCCAACGATATTGACCGTCACCTGCATGACGGAAGGGAACTTCCATATCGGCGAGATGCCGCGGATCGGAGTGCCTGAGCCATTCCTGAAAACGCGGCAGATGCTGAGGATGCACGACGGCTTCCCAGTCCTCGCGCATGTTCACGCTCAGGGCAAGGCCGGTATACTGCTGCCACCAGCGATTCATATAGGTGATGATGCCGGCGGCGTTTGCGGTCCAGACGCCATGCGTGATCGTTTCGGTCAGCACGCGGTAACGTTCCTCGCTGTTGCGGAGCTCGGCTTCCGTTCGGCGTCGTTCGTCCAATTCCTTCTGGGCTTCGGCCAGAAGAAGATGCTCGTTTCTTATGCGTACGGAATGCCCGAGAAAGAGGATGTGAATCAAAAGGCTCAAGATGAGGCCCACGCCCAAAACATAATGGGGGACGCTATTGGCGATTCGCTTCTGAAAGGCCGGGAGCGTGTGGGCATAAAGGATCCATTCACGGCCGGGCATCCTGAGCGGCACGATCTTGGAAAATTGCTCGTTCGGCTGGGATGCCCCATCGAAGATCCCGTTGCGATCAAACAGCAGGCGATCCCGGTCCATGGCTCCGTCGTAGATTTCAAAGTCGATGCCCAGATCGGGTTGCGGCATCGCGAAAATGTTCTGGAAAAGATCATGGGCGCGGAAGGGGGCGTAGACAAAACCCACGAGGCTTGCGTAGCGTTCCGCTGCGGTCCGGGGTATGACGTCGGATTGATAGAGAGGGAGGTACAAAAGAAAGCCAGGCTGCCGGTCGGCATTGGTTTCCTGCACCAGCGTGACGATCTCTGTGACCTGCGGCAGGCCGGTTTCGCGTGCAAGGTCCATGGCCCTTTGCCGAATGGGATTGGTATGCATGTCATAGCCAAAGGCCCGCTGGTTCCGCCAGTCAAAGGGTTCCAGCATAATGATGGAATAATACTCGTCCCGCTCGCCAGGCGGTTGGATGCTATAATGAACGGCTCCTTGCGCTTGCATGGCGGCAATATGTGAGGCCAGCTGCTCCTTGGGGATTTTCAGGGTGAAGCCTATGCCCTGAATGCCAGGGTAGTTTTCGGTAATGTTGACACTGCGAATATAGGTCGCGAATTCGCTTCGAGTCGGGATGCCGCGGGTTAGAAAAAATCCACGGGTTTGATAGAGGGTCTGGACATAGGTCTGCATGCGGATTTCGGTGGCATCAACGATTTCCTTGACACGCGTATCGAAGCGGACGCGACCCTCCCTCTCGGCCGTCTGACGGGCCAGAGCCCAAAGACTGAGCGTCAGTCCCAGACAAAAGAAAAGGGCCAGATAAGCAAGGAGAAAGTGTCGCATGTGTTGCCACAACTTCAGCGTCGATCTCTGGAGAGGCCAGTGCAAAGGAAACTCCCTGCTTTGAGTGTCAAATAGGGTTTTTACTTGTAGTGCACAGACCGGACCGACGCAATAAAAAAGCCCCGATGTATACATCGAGGCCCGTGGCGATTCCAGGATTCACCCGCTGGGGTGAATCGAGCGAAGAGCGATGTCAGTTGGCTTTTCTATTGAAGACATGCACCCAGGTGCTGACTCCGTTTTCCACCTTCTGATCGAGCACGCGCAGGACCATGAGCTGATTCTGATTTTTCGCCAGAATCTTGTAAGTCCGCGACTGGGACATTTCGCATTTTGCGGTGCCTGCTTCACAGGCAAGGGCCAGCGCGGCATCGACGACGGGAGCAGGAACCTGATCCGCGCTGAGCTGCGTCCAGCGATGCGCATAGATAAGGCCGCCTTCTTCCCCCCAGGTCAGCACATATTCCTCGACGGATCCATCGGGAAGCGTGGCCACGATTTTACCCGCGCCATCGGCGTTGAAGATATAGTCCGTGCCCACGAATTCAGGAATGGTGTAGCTTCCTGTGAATTCCATGGCGGTGGCAGGAGTCTGATAGACATTGGCATCCACCACGCCGCCGGCCGAGATGAAAATGGATTCCTGGCCATTGGCTTTTACTTCACCGAGCAGAACGGAACTGAGCCCCTGCTCTTCGATCACCGTATAGCGGATGGTGGAAGTTTCCGAAAGTTTGAGCACGAGGCTGTCGCTGGTGCTCAGACCGAAAGTCTGCGGAGCCTTGTTCAAAGGATCTTCGACCAGAACGGCTTCGGCCTCGCCCGCGACTTTGATGATCGCGGACTGCTCGCCGCTCAGAGGCAGGGCGAGGAGTGTGCCGGGGGGCGGCGTCAGAGGTTTCAGACTGCTATAATTGACGAAGGGGAGCGCGGGATTATCATATTCCTGAGTGCTCTCAGGCAGGCCGGATTCGGGTGGAAAAATATCGCGATAGTTTTCTTTGACATCAGCGACTATCGTTTGCCCTTCCGCAAAGGAGAAGGTCAGGCTTTCCAAACGGGTCACGCCCATGACGGGATTCCCTTGAGCATCAGCGCCTTGATAGGGGCTTTCGAGAGGCGTGTCGAGTGTTGCCACAAGATTATCACCCGCCTGCGTCCACTTCAACGTGGAGTAACCATCGGGTCGCCAGATTTTGCCGAGGCCGTCGGCTGTGATGGCAAGCTTCGCCTGAAAGGCTTCACCTTTTAAAACAAAAGTCTGCCCCGTGAGGGCTTCGATCGGAGCGGGGGCAGCGAAGAGGCTTAAGCTCGTGCAGAACAGCAAACCAGACAACGCCAGAGACAGTTTCAGCATGTCGATACTCCTCGTTCAAAAATGGAAAGGCTCGGGGTATGTTCAGTGCTGTGTATACCGACCCTCGCGAGACGCTGTAAATGTTTTTTTGCGATATAAGAAACCTTCCTCATGGGATCCTGCCGGAGTCCTGAAGAAAATTTCGGAGTCGATGAGCGGCGACGTTTTGCGGAAGGACTTCGTGAAAAAAAACCTCTGGACCGCAGCCCAGAGGCCAGGTGATGCTTTCGATCAATTCACGTCGCTGTCACCGGTGAGCATGGTGGCCAGACGCTCGCGATAGGCGAGGATATCAATGTGGTGATGCGCGACACCGGAAATCATCGCAGCTTCGGCCACGGCGCTGGCGACGATGGCCAGGGCGCGTGGATCGTTCGGCTTGGGAATCAAGTAGTCCCTGCCGAACTTCAGCAATCCTTCCCTTTGATACACTCTTTGTACGGATAAGGGGACTGGCTGACGAGCCAGATCCGCAATCGCATAGGCGGCCGCCCTTTTCATCTCCTCATTGATGGTGTGCGCCTGAACATCGAGCGCACCCCGGAAAATGAAGGGGAAACCGAGCACGTTGTTCACCTGGTTCGGATAATCACTGCGACCCGTGGCGATGATCACATCGGGGCGAACGAGTCGCGCGAGGTCGGGCGTGATTTCAGGATCAGGATTCGCGAGGGCGAAGACGATAGGCTGCGGGGCCATGGTCATCAGCATGTCCGGCTTCAAGACCCCGGCCGCGGAAACACCGACGAAGACATCCGCGCCTGCCAGCGCTTCACCGAGGGTGCGAAGCGCGGTCTTCTGCGAGAAACGTTTTTTATAGGTATTCAGATCCTCGCGATCATCATGCACGACGCCCTTGCTGTCGCAAAGGAGGATGTTTTCGGACAAGACGCCCACCGACAGGAACATCTGCGCGCAGGCGATCGCCGCGGCACCGCCGCCTGAGAACACGACCTTGATGTCCTCGACGCGTTTGCCGGTGAGTTCCAGCGCATTGATGAGACCCGCCGTGGCAATGATCGCGGTCCCGTGCTGATCATCGTGAAAGACGGGGATCTTCATCCGTCGGCGCAGCTCTTCTTCTATGTAGAAACATTCAGGGGCTTTGATGTCTTCCAGATTGATGCCGCCGAAGGTTGGCTCCAGAGCGGCCACGATTTTTATAAAGGCGTCCGGATCTTCTTCGGCGACTTCGATGTCGAAGGAGTCAATGGCCGCGAATTTTTGGAAGAGCATGGCCTTGCCTTCCATGACAGGCTTGGCGGCGTATGGGCCGATCGAGCCAAGTCCCAAAACTGCAGTCCCATTGGTGATGACGGCCACAAGGTTGCCCCGGCCCGTATAGAGGAAGGATTGGCTATGGTCGGCGTGGATCTTGCGACAGGGCCCGGCTACACCGGGTGAATAGGCCAGCGATAGATGTTCCTGGGTATCAAGAGGCTTTCTTAATACCGTGCCGATCTTCCCGCGAGGAAACGTTTCATGGTAAGCGAGGGAAGGCGTTTCGAAATCAGTCCCGCGAGCGCGAGCTCCTTCGTGTTCCGCCTGACTCCGGCGTGCGGTGTCGAGGCGCACGGCTTCCTTTTCAATCGTTGTTTCCATCGGTCTCTCCTCAATGGTTTAGAACTGCGACACAGCAGAACCCCATAACGGGGAAAAAAGAAAATGAACTTACACTTGTACACCTTCTCGGCTGCTTGTCTAGAGGAAAGGGGAACACAGGCTCGAAGGAAAATCAGTTCAGCGAAATTGTAAGAAGAAAGTTTGCTCAAGTTATGTAGACAGACTTGTAGCTTTTGCCGCGTCCGGGGTCCAATTCGCTACTTATTGGTGGGAATTATCAGGAACGTGGAGGCTGCACGCGGTGTTTTTATGCTGCCGGATTGCAGCAGAGTGGTGTGGAGCGCGTCGATCAAGTGAAAGATTCGGCCCTCGGGTTTCAAATATTCCTGCTGCTCATCCGCAGTTAAAAATTTGTAATCCGTCTGGAAGGTGGCGCGGGGAATTTTGCTGGTCGTTTCCAGAAAGCCAAGCGCCTCATCCGGTTCATTCTGCATGAATTGCAGGGTTTGGCGCCAGACGCGTTCCATTTTGGGAAGAAGCTCGGGCGACGTTTGAAGGCGATCCGCGCGCACGGTGATGGTGTCGATGATCTCACCGGGAATTTCACTGGAGCGGAAGAGGATGCGCATCTCGGGATTTTTGAGTATATCGAGCGAATAAGGGGGCGCTGCCACGGCGAGTTGAATTTCGCTCTTTTGCAGCGCGACCTGAAGGTCCTGGGCTTCCTCGGGCAAAACCGTGAAATCTTCGCGTTCAAGTGTTTGCTGACTCAATGCGCGAGCGAGCACGAGATCGCCCATCGAGACCGGAGGCACACCGATGCGCGCGCCTTTTAAATCGTTCAGACTGTCCCCGGCATCCGAGCGCGCGATGAGCACATCCGCTCCGTTCGAATAAGCGGGGATCAAGAGGATTTTATAGTCCTGAGGCAGCACCAGGAGTTCGGCGAGATTCAAGCAGAGCAGGTCAAAGGTTTGCGTTTCTGCGGCCTGGGCGGCTTCGGCGCGCGTGATAAAGGTTTTGATTTCAACCTGCAGCCTTTCCTGTTCAAAAAAATTGTAGCGGGCGGCGAGCAGGAGCGGCTGACACGCAGGATTCTGCATGATTCCCAGGCGCAAACGCTGCGGAGCTTCGCAGGTGCAGGCATTTTGCAGCGCTGCGCTCGCAAGGGCCAAAGGAATCAGGACTTGACGCAGGCTTATCTTCAGACGCGGACCTCCCTTTTCGATGACCAAGAGGCATCGGCGTGAAACAGCCTTGGCTTTTGTACTTGAACGTAAGTTTCGGATCAGCGAACGGCCCTCCCATCCTGATTCCTGGCATTGAAACCAGGCGGGAAGACAGTTAAAGTGGGGGCCATAAGTAGACCCCTGAGGAGGAATCCATGTCACAGTCCCGGTATGCGCGCCAGATGGTACTTGCAGAGGTCGGTGCGGAAGGTCAGAAAAAACTGGCCGCAGCCCGTGTTTTGATCGTCGGTGTCGGTGGTCTGGGAGCCCCGGCAGCCCTTTATCTGGCAGCAGCTGGCGTAGGTTCGATTGGACTCATTGATGCCGATCAGGTCGATATTTCCAACCTGCAAAGACAGATCATCTACGATAGCGCCGATCAAGGCCGTGACAAAGTGACCCGAGCTGCCACGCGTCTGCAGGCTCTCAATCCCGAGGTCCATGTCGCGGCTTACCCCTCGCGCCTGACGGCCGCCAATGCGATCGAGATTGCGGCGCCCTACGACATCATCCTGGATGGCAGCGATAATTTTTCCACCAAATTTCTTCTGAATGACCTGGCTTATAAACTGGGCAAACCGCTTGTTTATGGTACGATTCTGCGCTGGGAAGGCCAGGCTTCCGTGTTCTGGGCTCCGCATGGGCCTTGCTATCGCTGCCTCTTTCCCGAACCGCCGCAGACCTATGTGCCGAGCTGCGCGGAAGCGGGCGTGATCGGGGCGATGGCGGGGATCATCGGCAGCATTCAGGCTTTGGAAGCGGTGAAATTGATCGTCAATGGATCGCAGACGCCGGTGCAGGGCGGGCTCGAACCTTTGCTCGGCCAGCTCCTTCACCTCCGCGCGCAGACCATGGAAACGCGGCGTTTGGCTTTAAGGAAGAATCCCGAATGCCCCTGCTGTTCCAAAGCTCCTTCCGAAATCGTGCTGCGCGATCTGAATGATGCCTGCGATACGGCGGTGTCCCAGGAAATTCCCAACTATGTAGCGGCGGAACTTTCGCAGGGGAATCGCTGGCAGGAATTCATTCCGCTCGATATCCGCGAGAGTCAGGAGTGGATGGGAGGGCATCTGCCCTCGGCGCATCATTGGCCGCTTTCCAAACTGCAGGAAGGGCATTTGCCGGAACTTCCCGCGCGCAGCAAACCTGTTTTGGTTTACTGCCAGAGTGGAATAAGGTCCCGCCGCGCGCTGCAGATCCTTCGCACCGCGGGCTGGCAGAACCTGGCTCATTTAAGCGATGGGTTCGGTGCCTGGAGAGGGCCGGTGGTCGTCTCCTGAGCCTCAGCCAGACGGTTTAATTTAAGGCCGGTGTCGCAGAGGGGCGCCGGTTGAGCGCCTCCGGCCATGAAGATTTCCATGCTCGTGGTTTGATTGCGCCTGGAATTGGGCTCGTCCTTGAGCGTTGCATAACGCCTGCGTTTCAAAGCCGCGATCGCGTTTTTTTCGAAGCCGTTTTGCGGATCGGCATCGATGACCTTGAAGTTGGTGGGGATCCCGTCCGCATCAATGTCGAAGTTTATGATGATGTAACCATCCTGGCTTTTCCTAGCCATCTCCCAGGGCACTTCCGGTTTGGAATCCCTGAGAAGCGTGGGCTCAGGTTTGCTTCTGTCGAGCGGAACCACCGCCCTATTTTTCTTCAGATTGCTCACCATCGTTTGAGCCAGATCTCGCGG
>NZ_DASTAT010000108.1 GCF_035712445.1 Oligoflexus sp.
AAGATCCGTCGGGAATACTGGCTACTGGCTCGGGAGGCGGAGTTCCAGCAGAAAATGATCGCCATGTACAAGGCCATGCAGGGGCCTCGAAATATCACACAAACCTAACCGATTTCATACGAGTTCAGAAAAAGCATGACACAAGAGTAGTCGAACTCGCAAACTATTTGAGTTGTCTGGAAGCTTCTCAGAGTTTCCATGTGGGAATCGCTAAAGATAACGTAAATGAACTTACAGCGAGCCGTGACCTGATCGAGCTGGGGCAACCCTCAGTCCTCCTTGATCTCGATAAACAGCGATGGAAAAGGAATTCATGCTTTCTATTCCCAAAGGTTCATCTCTACCAGTTCTCTGGAGTGAATGTGAAACTAGGGGAAGCCATTGAAGGACCTGATGGGCAAGAAGTTAAAAGCTTCTATACCGATTGCTTCGTTGTCGCCAAAGACCCCCATGCTGCTTGGGAAAGACTGTCGGTATATCTTCGCGAACAAGGCAATGCCTGCGACGACGCGGGAGAAATACATCAAGTTGAGTTTCCTGATATCTTTGAGGGCGAAATGATGTGGTACAGTAGCCGCTTGTTTTACTCGAAGGAAACTACCTGAGGCCCAACCCAGTGCGGCTTGAAATTCATAAGCTTGTACACTTAATCAACGGCGAAACACTTGTAGAAGGTGACACAGGACTTGGATTTATCTCGGGTGTTTGGAAATCCAAACATCCGCCTGTCATAGGCGAAGACTACGATGTTGAGCTGACTCTTCCCGATCCAGCGGTGATCCGGTTGCTTTCTGATTCTAAAGAGCATCAGCCAAGCGTCACAATCACAGGGGTAGCGGACTACCAATTCCGGGGTGAGTGTGAAGTGGTTTATGAAGATGGCGTGATTGCAGTCCGATTCGCAACCAATTGGATCGATTTGGGACGCAGAAAACTTTACATGCATGGTTGGAGATTGGGTGGAATTTATGATTCCACAGAATCAAATAGAAATTTATGCCATTGGCAGTAGAAGCGCGAAGAGAGATATGGGGCCAAAGGGCTTACCAAATCCCTCTCAAGTCTCAAAAGTCGAGATCGAAAGTTTCAGCGGGCAAAAATCGTCGTAGAATAAACTTCGCGGCTATAGTTGCCCTCGTTGAAGCGTACTTCAAGGCGGTATGCCAGACGAAGACTAAGCGTCTGATTGATATTCACAGTCACTTGATTGTAACCCGGAGACAATGTCAGGTACTGCTCGGCTACAACAGTGTAGTTTCCGCCATCCTCTTTGACATAAACAACGGCATTCACGCTGTTACTCTGATTCAAATAGATATCCAGGGAGAAGCTGCCAGACTGTGGAACAGCGGCCGGTATAATAACGTCCACGGCCGAGCCACCATTCACGGGGGCAGGTGTGCTAACTACTGAAACTTTACAAGATGCGTTATTTTCCCAGCCCCAGCCATCGCCGTCAGGATCCACACTCGAACTTGAACATACTGGAGTATCCGTAGGCTGAACAGGCAAAGGGATGGGGCCATCATCGTTCGTATCGGATGAACCATCTTCCACACTGCCTGGTGCGGCGGGACAATCGTCTTGACCGCGTGACAGTGAGCCTTTTAAATCGCCGTCAACGTATTCCCAACAGTAACTCTCTTTAACCTGTAGAATTCTTGAGGCCTTGCCGCAATTGGAATTCGGTACTTTGGCAAAATTCGGCTGACTGTAGCAGTAGCTGTACTCTTCATTCCAAACGTAAGTTGTTGGGGGCGGTGTACTCGAGCTGTAAACGACAGGGCAATCTTCCTGCCCGCGATTGAGAAGACCTTTATAAACACCGTCAACTGTCAGAAGGCAATAGCTCTCCTTGATTTCGAGCTGCCGCGAAGCTTTCCCACAGCGGTAGTTAGCCACCTTTGCAAACGGGGAAGTCTGGTAGCAGTAGAGGCCTGTTTCGTCCCATTTGTAGACAGGAGCTGGGGTCGTTGTGCCTCCAGAATTTGATGAGCAGCCTCCACTAGCGGGACATGAATGAGTTGCCCAGTACATGGATTGGAATCCGCACCGGAGTTGCGCATCAACCTGGGTCAAAGCCCGGTCACGTAGAGTAGGAGTGTATTTTGTATAGCTGCCGCCACCCAGGCACGAAAGGTTTTCCGTTTCGCAGCATACGAATTTGGTTCCGAAAGTCTGGGCGCTCACTCTTTCCGTGAAGCCCAAAATCCCCAACAGACATAGGAAGAAAATACGAGGCATCATCATGCAAAGCTCCTAATTATAGCAGATTACGTAGCAATGACGTGTTTTGCGAGGCGTCAAGATATAGCCGAATAGTTTTTTTGAAGCAACTTAAGTTTTGTGTAGAAACAAACAAAAGCGGGCAAGGACGATCAATATAGAGATTAGCTATTCAATCATGAGGTACTGAATTTTCTGCAATATAGTCGCTTCTGGTGGTTCCATAGCATGGTTCATTGGATAACTGTTTCAAATTCCTGGAAATATTCGGGGATCGCACCAACTTTTCACTACAAGAGAAGACCATGTCCTGGAAAAACAACGTTCTTAAAGCGGTATGTTTGGCGGCTCTTATGAGCTGTGATGGCGCCACTGAAAGCGGCTCGGAGCTCAAGCGGGAGGCGACGCCCGAGAGCCCAACGTCCAACCTTGTTAGGGTTCGTGATGGAAGTCGCATTGATTTTGTTATGGTTTCGAACAACAGGGGCTACAAGTTGGCCTGTGACAATCCACTCAAACTCAACAGATTGATTGAAGCCACTGGCTATCCCGCAAACCTGATTTCCACGACTCAGGTCCTCGAAATGGACTCGCAGGCCTACCTGGACCTGGCGCCCAACGAGCAGCCCGTCCTCAGCTGCGTGTCTGATAAAAAGGTCCTCTATCGAGCCAATATAGATCAAACCACAAAATACTTCTTTTCAGACCCCGTCAAGGGCAAGACTCGACTTTATATGTTTGGGTGCCAGGCTCTGGTGGATGCCATGGGGTTTCAATTGGCTAATGCCACGGAGTTGAGTGCCAATTTCATCGACGATCTGAACATTTTCTCGGTTGCTAATGATGATGACATCAGCTGTATCAGCGGTGTGCCTGTTGGCGCCGGGGTGAAGTGGAAATCGGGAGCAAATACAGAGAAGCTCGTCGCTCAAGGAACGGACATAGGATTCACCAGCTTTGAAGCCCTTCTCCCCAACGGAACGACCGCGCCTTTGACGATTACCAAGGAGGTCGGCCGTTGTGATTGGATTCAGAAAATCTTCTTGGGTTCGGGCCTGCTCGTGACTGGGAAGTCGCCAGACGATTTTTACAACCAATCCTGTGAATTGACCATTACGGCCGCAGCCAAGACTCCGCTCGAGACTAGCCTGAAATTTAACGCCGCTACGGCTAAGGTCCAGCCCGTTGTAACAACGGATTGTTCGTTGAACCGTAAGTATTCCAAACCTTCAGAATTTAATCCCTGCAGCGTGACAGCTGATAAAGGGACCGTGACCTTGACGGTCAAACCTGAGGCAAACTGCCAGGACGTATTCAAGTTTGATGCTTCGACCCGCAAGCTCAGTCTAAGCGATTTGCCGCTGCTTGGAGTATCGTGTCATGCAGAATTCAGTGCAGAACTCAGTGGAGTTGTCTCCGAACCTAAAACTGTAACTGTGGAGCGCGTATGCGCGTTAGGGACTAAACCTAATGCTACAGGGACATGTGAAGTCGTAGCGTGTGATTCCGAGCATAGGTATCAGGATTCCTGGACCGTTCCATCGGATGAAAGCAAGGGGTACCGTTTGATGTATTGCCCGGCTACAGGGATTGCGGAAGATCGTGGACTTGGTTCGTGTTTCGCTGGATATGAAAAGCGCATGGATCAGTGCCGTAAGGCCTGTGCTTCCGATTTCCTTGAAGGCGATGTGCGGACGTCCGGAATTGCGAACGGATCTTTGACTGAGATCTGCAAGAATGGTGATATTTCCAGTATCAGAACCTGTAACGCTAATGCACTTTTGCGGGATAATGTTTGTCTTTTGACCTGTGACAAGGTTCATGTGGATGGCAATAGTTGGGACGTTGGGATTACGAATGGTACGCAGAAAAATAGCTGTGTGGGTACGACTTTGACGGCTGGGCCTATCACCTGCTCGAGCGGGTATCTCCTGAGGGCCGGGAGTTGTAAGATTGCTTGTGATTCGCAGCATGTGGAAGGTGATACATGGTCAGAACCTATCGGTTATGGAAACAGAGACAATCTTTGTAATGGCCAAGGGCAGATTGTAAGTTCCGTCTCGTGCATTGCTGGCTATGAATTTAAAGAAGGTGCATGCAAAGCCAATTTGCCTCCGCCCCCTAAAAACTGTGGAACTCGACTTCACGATACAACCTGGACGATTACAGATTGTGGGACGGGAGGTGAATACCGTGTGCGTCAGCGCTGTGACAATGGAAACGTAGTTGTCGTTTCATCGACCAAAATCGGCAATATTTGTCGTTAACATTGAGAGCATGCCAAGGACGGCGTGCTTGTCTATTTGCTATGAGGAAGCAGCATGTCTCGGAACATCAAAGTAGGGATCTTCTCCTTATTGCTTTTTTTTCTTGGCTTATCCTGCGGTCGGAACGATGATGCGAAAAAACCTACTGGAGAAACGAACGAATCCTGCTTAGCCAAGCAAATGATGCTCCTGGGTGAAGAGTGCATTCCCCGAAACGGTGATCCGGGAAAATCTTACCAGACATATCTCGGAGCATATGCTCCATTCATCCAGTCGCTGCAAAAGGATGTGATTGATGTTTGCGTCCTTACGCAATCTGACAGCAGTTCTCTTCGCGATCAATTGGAAAGTGGTACGAAGAAAGCTCTTGCTGCGTGGATGGAGCCTCTTCAATTTGTCGCAGATAGGCTTCCTAAGCTCATAAATTTTCACTTCGCGCTAATCACAAGAAGTGTGACCTCGACAGACTTGCCAACAGGCGAGCTGTGCCCGAAGAGTACAGATTTGACAATCGTCCACCTTGATACTCTCAAACAGGTCTTCAGTGAAAATCGGGCATTCGTAACATACGAAAAGATTTGGCTCGGTAAAGGGCAGGATGCAGATATTGTCATACTTCATGAACTTGGTCATATCATGGGTCTTAATGATACCTATATCGAAGGCGGATCTGGCTGTCGTAAAGGCTTTCGCGATTCCGTTATGTGCCAAGCCTACAATTGGCAATCTCTTCAGGCTAACGATTGGGTTGGTGTTCAGAGGAGCTATTGCCTGCAGACTGATGGTGTCCATCCTAACTGTTTCAATCATCAAAAGGCAGAGCTTCTGTCATTCCTTCCGACGCGAGGCGAGGTTAAAGACTATACGTCTTACAATTCCTATTTTTATTGCCACAACAAAGATTTTGATTTGGAATTTTCGCCATTTGGCTTTTACATTGCACCCAATAGTGCCTTAGCTTATTCAGCTCAGGAAGTATTTGGATTGCTTTCCACTGATCGCGGATCTTTAACAGAAGCTTATTTCGATAAAGTTTTTCAATTCACTTTCAAGATCGACGATCGAAAACTGAAAGAGTTTAAGGATCACCGAGAGAATTCCGTTGTGCTCACATTGGAAGATAACTCTTTAAAGGCCCATTTTCCTTACAAAGGAGAGTGGCATGACCAGATCTTCACGTCTTGCATTTTTGATGATAGAGCAGCTGAGTATTTGGCCACTAGGAGTATTGATGTTAACAACGTCTTTACCAATCAGACTTATATCCGCCTTTTGAAGGGCTCAAAGAATAAACTCGCGACCACCGATTCCGGAACTGGGATTTTCACAGTCGGCATAAAAGCCAAAGCCGACACGAAACCCGACAGCATCTCCGTTTATGCGGGAGCCGAGCCCGTCCTTCTGGCAAAAAAACCATTTGATGAGATCGCGCGAATTACAAAAATGCTGGATGACGGATACTTGATAGAAGTTGATATGAGCCTCGTCCCACCGAGCACGGAAGATCTTGAGCTTTTCGTTGAAGGACAAGGCAAAGTCTATGTCCACGCGAAATTGAAAAAGCATAGGTCAGAACCTTCGCTTTGACCGTACGAACCCACAAAGGCAGCCAGGCCGCCAGTTCCGACCCTCATTATTGGTGTCATTTTGGCTGTATTATCCTCAAGTTTTTCTGCCCTACCCTGCAGGTAATCGCTCACCAATGCGTTCTACCTGTGACCCTCTATTTGTTTTTTTGAATCATCGTCACAGGAAGGATCCGAACCCCTATGAAATCACTGTCTTCACTTATCTCAGGCGCCCTCGTCCTCAGTGCCATGCTTGTGGCCTGCGGGGCAACGGACGAAGATTCCCAGGTTAAAATGAATGCGGTTCCGACTTACGAAAGCAACAGCGTCGTGAGGGTTCGCGACGCGGAGTCGATCTTCTTCGCTTATGTGACAGTGAATCCTCAGAGCGGGGCGAGAAAAGGCTATCGCTTTGATTGCGATACTATTCCGAAGTTGAGACGCTTGATTTCATCTACGGGATTTCCCACTGATTTTCTGAGTTCGACTCCTATCTATGACTTCGATAGCAAGGATGCCCAGGATCTTAAACTGGATGAGCAGCCACGACTCAGCTGCAGCAATCCGGACAAGGCCTTATATAAAGTCGACTTTGCCGATAAAACCCGCTTCTTCTTTGCCGATACCAGCAAATCCAGGACCCGTCTTTACAATCTTGGTTGCCAAAGCCTTGTCGACAACATGGGCTTTCAGATCGATGCCGCGACGACCGTAACTCCGGATTTTATTTCAAATCTAAAGATATTCTCGGCGGATGATAACGACGATATCAGCTGCATCGGTGGCATTGAGATCGGGGCCAAACTCCAGTGGACCACTCCGACGAACAGCATTCTGACCCTGAAGAAGGCGGATCGTTTGCCCTTGACGACATTTGCGGCCCGGAAAGCCGATGGAACGCAGGCGGCATTAACCTTGGCCCGCACGGGAAAATGCGACTGGGTGGAGAGCACCGCAGTGAACGGCGCTCTTCTGATCACAGGTCAAACTCCTTATGATTTCCAAGGCCAGGTGAGCTGCACTCTGGAAATCAAGGCCGAAGAAGGAAGCTCGCGCGCCGAAAGCAAAACATTCCAAATCAATGCACTCCCCCTTCCGGTTGAAAGCAATGGTTGGATCCGTGATCCTCTCTCCGATACTGGTGTCGGCGGTGCTTTGGGTGAAGCTGGTGATGGCCTTTGCAACGGCAAGGAAAACTGCGTGTATAATGACCCACGTGGCCGACTGTGGTCGAGAGTTGATAACACCTACCGCAATTTCGATGATGCGCAAACCTTTTGTTTCAAACTGGTCTACGGCGGCTACAGTGATTGGCGACTACCCACCGTCGCAGAACTCAAGCAGGCCGTCACGGACAAGGTCTATGACCTGGCGCCCATCGACAAGTTGGATCTCTATTCCTATTCGTGGTCAGTCAACGTTGTGCCAACGGATACCACCCAGGCCTACTATGTGAGCCTAATCGATGGAACGGATCGTCCCCTCACCAAGAAGACAGTTCTCATGCATAACTGCATTCGCTGAGGGCGGGAATTAGCCCAGCTTATGGTTTCGGCAGGGCCTGGGCCCTGCCCGGTTTGCCAGACGGCCAAACTCCGATAAACATTGGCCTGAACTGTCTCCAATTGCCTACTGTTAACTCTTGCTTCGCTTCCGATTAGATGATATCGGTAGGTCGCTTTGTTTCCTATGTATGGCATGGACTGCAGGCTCTTTCCAAGTAAGGGACCTAACGTGTTGCGATCACCATTCCTTTTTATCGTCTCAGCTTTAATGTTTTCCTGCGGTAAAGATTCCAACAGTGAGCTGAAAAGATCCGCCACCCCCAATGATCCAAACGTTCGCGTTGTTCGCGTGATGGACGGCTCTGTCATGAAATTTGTGATGGTGTCCGGCAATAAAGGCTACGAACTTTCCTGTAGCGACCCTCTTGGTTTGCTTCGACTTGTCGATGCCACAGGCTTTCCCAGCGTGCTTCTGAACGCGTATCCGCCCATTTCAATGGATAACGCTGCCGATTTGAAAATTGACCAGCAGCCTAAGATGACCTGTAAATCGGACGACAAGCTGCTTTATAAAGCCGACCTGGATGGCAGGACCAAATATTTCTTTGGGGCCAAGGGTTCGACCAAACTGTACATGTTCGGTTGTCAGGGCCTCGTCGATGCCATGGGTTTTGATATCATGAAAGCACGGACCCTTGATCCCATGCTGATCGATGAAAACCCTATTTTTGATGTTTCCGACGAACAGGATCTGAACTGCCTTCAGGGTATTGCGATCGGCAGCAAATCCAGCTGGGACACAGCCCGCGAAGGATCCATCGTCGTGACGCCAGGCAAGGAATTGCCGGTCCTGACCTATTCGGCGAAGGACCCCAATGGTGTGAATGCACCCCTGACTTTGACGCAGGAAGGCAAGTGCGATTGGCTGAATGTTGTGAACCTGCCGACGGCTCTGGTGATCAACGGCACTGTTCCCCTTGAGTTCACAGAGCAAAGCTGCAAGCTCAAGGTCACTGCAGCGGCAGGCACTATCACAGAAGATTCCAAAAACCTTGTGATCGAGACCTGTCGACCCAATACCATCAACGTGGGCGGCGTGTGCAAGGGAATCGCGGCAATACCCAAGGTCTATAAATGGTCCGCTACAGAGAGCGTCTATACTCCGGGCGTTGATTTTGCCAGCGAACAGCTCGGTTTCCGCGCTGCCATGGACCGCATCTATAGGACGACCGATGGCGGACAGAGCTGGACCAGCATCATCAATGCTCGGGCCGAAACCATGTCCTTCAGCAGCCCTACATCGGGTTGGTATTCAGGCGAAGGCAACGGCTTTGTCTATCGGACGAACGATGGCGGCGCGACCTTCAACCCGGTTGCCATTCCCTTTAAGGTGATGTGGAAACAGCTTTTTGCGCCCGGTGAAACCAATGTATGGGTGACGGGCTATTACAATCAGATGGTCCGGACGCGTGATGCGGGCTCCACATGGCAGGAAGTCCGCCTTCCCATATTCCCCGATTACAGCATTCGCTCTTTGGAGTTCGTTTCTCCGTCCATAGTCTTCGTGTATGTCAATACACCTGGCTCGAACGCAGCCAACCAGGTCTGGCGTTCTTTGGATGGCGGTGAATCCTGGCAGCAGGTCTTGACCCTCGACTACAAGGAAGGGCTCAACGACCTTCATGCCCGCACGGCGAACCATGCCTGGGTCGCAAACCGCTTCACTATTTATCGAACTGCTGACGGGGGCAAGACCTGGGAAAAACCCAAGTTTATGCCTGCTGTAAGCGGCGTAGATCAGGTGGCCTTTTACGATGAGCAGGTCGGTTGGGCCATCGCCACCCTTCCCGACGCAGCCTATAAAAGTCTGCTTGTCACCCGCGATGGGGGTGTCACTTGGACTGTTTCCAGTCAATCTAAAATTGAAGGGATGACGAACTTTTTGAATCTGAAAGTTCTGAACCCGTCTCTCGTGGTCGGCTATGACGACCGCGGTAATACCCTACGTATCTCAGCTGATTAGCATCGGCCCCCGGTTGTCTCAGTGCATGGGTGTGTTGCGACCCGGAAACGCTTTAGCTTATTTTTTAGCGTTTCCCTGCAACATCTTCATGAGCTGAGCATCCGTATTAAGCCAAGCTTGACCATTATATCGAGTAGCCAGGAGTGTATGCGTGTTTAAAAGGAAAGATTTCTGTGGATTAGGCTTTGTTGCAGCCCTCTTGTCGGCATGCAGCGCCGCGCCTTCGGACAGTGTGCTGTCGCAAAATGCCAAGGCCGAAGATCCCAACACCACTGTGATTCGGGTGCGTGACAACGATTTGATTCGTTTTGTCATGGTATCCAACGGCAAGGGTTACGAGCTGACCTGTAAAAACCCCAGCGGTCTTCTCAAGTTGGTGGACGCTACGGGCTTTCCAAGCAGCCTTTTGAGCAACTACCCTGCGAAATCCATTGATAGCGAAGAAGTTCTGGCGCTCAAGATTGATGAGCAACCGAAACTTGACTGCGAAGCCGGCCCTCGGATCCTCTACAAGTCAAATTTGGGTGGTCAGGACAAATACTTCTTTGCTGAAAAGCGCGGCTCCAACACCCTTTATATGTTCGGTTGTCAGGCACTCGCTGACGCCATGGGCTTTGATCTGAGCAAGGCTCGTGCTCTGGATCCGACCCTGATTGAAGACGGAATCTTCGACGCCAGCGATGAATTCGATATCAATTGTCTTTCCGGTGTTTCCATCGGCGCTAAAGCCCGCTGGGACCTTGGCGATGACAAACAGGTTTTCGTAGCTCCCAAACAGAAAATCCCAACGTTCTCGTTCAGCGTCCGTAATCCGAATGGCACCCAGGCTCCTCTTACAATGACAACCGAAGGCGCCTGTGAATGGATTCAACCCACACAGCTTCCTACTGTTCTCTTGATCAATGGCGAAGTGCCGCTATCGTTCCGCGGCCAGCAATGTAAAGTCACAATCACCGCCTCGGTGGGTACTGTGATGGAAGATAAGAGAGTCCTGGAATTCAAAACCTGCGCGAATAATGCAATTTTGGGCTCCAATGGTCAGTGCTACGCGTTGGTCAGCCGCTTGACCACCGACAGCAGCCCTGCCGACAAGGGCGGAGTGATTTATTCACCAGCACTTGATATGGCTGATGCTCAGAACGGGTGGTTCGTGGGCATGGTGAATAACGATGGCGTCGTCTTTGGGACCAAGGACGGAGCAACCTGGAGCCAGATCCTGAAAACTCCAGAATCCATCGATGACGTCGCAGCTGTAAACAAGGACATCGTATGGGTTTCCGGCGGACAGGGCCTTGTGGCCAAAACCGTGGACGGTGGTAAAACCTGGACGACCGTGAAAACCGGCTCCAATGAATTCACGCCTTTTGTCTCCGCAGTCGATGCAGACTCGGCCTGGGCAGCTACTTATAACAATGTTTATAAGACTGTGAATGGCGGTCAAACCTGGAGCAAGCTCAATCCTCCAGTCGGGACAGGGTTTGGTAATATCAACGACATGAAATTTGCCGATCGCAGCAACGGTTATGTGCTGACGAAAACTGGTATTGCGGCTTTGTCTACTCTGTTTGCGACAAACGATGGTGGTTTGAGCTGGCGCGCCCTTCAAATCCCACGTAATTCGCCTAACAATGCGGCGGAATTCCTTTCGATGCACGTCCTTGACGCCAACGTGATCTCTCTGATTTCGTCTGCTGGTTATGTTTACCGTTCGGAAGATGGCGGTCTCACGTTCAGCCAGTCGAAAGTTTTTGGTCAGGGTGAAGGTAGCATCGGCTGTTTCAATTTCGTCGATTCTCAGACGGGTTTTCTGGCACTGGGTACTCGCATCCTTTCCACTCGCGACGGTGGGCGGAGCTGGGGCCAGCTTCTGACCGGCGAAAACGCGGACAATCTTGTTGTCTGTGATTTCGTCGATCCATCGAACGGTTGGTTTATCAACAACTGGGGCACTGTTACCAAAGCATCTGCGCTTTAATTGCTTAACAATAGGTTTGAGACCATGATGAAAACGCTGAAGAAATTAAGCTTCGCCCTGCTTTGCTTAGGAAGCCTGGGCGACGCACAGGCTGCCTCCGAGCAGTTCTGCTCGAGCAGCTATCTGGCCAGCTGCAGCTCGTTGAATAACGATGAGTGCCTGACCAAGTATCATGCATGCGGGCAGTACGATGCGATTATCCAGCATTTCGCGGCCGAAGATGGCAGCGGCGGTGCGGTTGCCAGGTATTTCAAAGGCGTTTCCTATCATGGTCTTTATGTTCGCAATCGGGCCAAGAGTCTTCAGTGCCAGTTCGCGAAGTCGGCCCGGACTGAGCTGGCCGCTTATCTTTACATGATGAAGGACAAAGGGTTGGCCGATCCTGTTGATTTCGATCGGGTCTATCTTGCTTCCAAAATCATCGACAGTCTGCGCACCGTCTCCGGCTGTTTGGAAAATGGTGTGACCGAGGATGAGATTCGCTTCCGCGTGGCTGACTATGCGGATAAGCGCCTCAAATCACTCTTTATCGGCGGATCGTCCAACGACGCACTCGGTGTTGCGATCCAAAACACCAAGTCGAATCTTCAAACGACCATCAGCGGTTTTGTCACCAAAGCCGTAAAATTGGAAACTCAGGTGGAGCTGCGCAGGACGGCACTGGTGGCGTCGCAGGAGCGCCTGGGCTTAATCGCCAAAGCCTTTGAGGAAAACCTGGGTACAATTCAGGTGACCCGCAATGAGAGGGGTGACGTGAATGGACTCGGATTGAAGGTCGATTCCTCCCGGGGCCTTGTCCAAGCCCAAATCAAATCCGGGGCTTGGCGGGAAAAAGTCGAATCCATCGAGCGTCAGCTTCTTGCGGCCTTTGACGGCGTCAACGTCAATGACTACGAAAAAGCTCGTCAGAACTTCGTCATTCGCGGCCGCTATACCCGCGAGGAAGCGACGAGCAATCTGAATCTGAACACAAAAATCACACAAACTGCGCCCTTGGCCGCAATCAAAACTGAAATCCAGAGTCCTCTGGATCAGAATGGACCGGCTGCCACCATAGCTCGAATCGAAAAAAGCCTTCGTGAGTCGGCTAATGGTTCCGCGGAGTGCGCCTTCTATAGTCCCTGGTACTGCCAGGAATCCGCCGAGTTGATGCGAGCGATCCCTAATACTGGAGCATTCCCATGAGATCAAAAATTTCGAAAGCCTCAAAATCGCGCCTTTTGCTGTGGCCGGTGGTAGGCGCGAGCCTTTTAGCATCTCATATGGCCTTCGCCTTCAACGGTCGGTATACGTTCAATGATCTTGACGTTTTCTGGAAAAACACCTTGAAAGGTGAGCAGGGTCCTCGTTTGGACCTTTATCAAGGCGTGCTGAAAGATATGGACAACACGCCACCTGAGCAAAGATCACGGCAGGAAGGATCCTGGCAGAAAGATCAAAATACTGTCGTCAAGGTTCCTTACTTCGTCGAACCCCTGCCGTCCGACAGCGCGGCTGAGCTATCGCGTCGTGAGTTGACGCTTCACCTTTACATGAACCGCGAATCCGCCTATGAGGCGCCCGCTCCTGCGACACCTACTGAACTTTTGGCTACCAAGGCTTTGGTGCGGAAGCAGCAGGCGACACTTGCCGGCCGGCGTCTGCAGGCGGCTTATGAACTCTTCGTCATCAAACTCATTCGCTATCGCGAAGGTGGAAGTTTGATCCAGAAATGCCAGGCTTTGGAAGAGGCCGAGCGCTATCTGAAGCTGGGCGATGGCCAGGTGGTTACGGACACCAGCAGCTACGACCCGACGGCTTTGAAGAATTATGCCGATCTTTTGGCCAACCGCTATAACAACGATCTGAGCACCAAATTGGTGTGTCTTGCCAAGCCGGCTCAGGACCGAGCGGAATCCCTGGCTCGTATTGAAACTCAGGTGAATCGCCGGATTGTTGCTTCGCTTGAAAAAGAATCCACACAGACCCTTGCCCCTATTCAGGCGATGGTGGCGGAGACCTTTGAGCCCATTCTGGACCGTGTTTATAAAATTGATCCTTTGACGGGACCTCTTCTGCAATTCGAGCAGGATGTCCGGGCCGCAGGAGCCAGCCTTACCCTGGTCAACGACGATCTCTTCAAAATTCAAAGCGTGATTCCGACTCTCGATAAGATTGATT
This sequence comes from Oligoflexus sp., assembly GCF_035712445.1. NCBI lineage: Bacteria > Pseudomonadati > Bdellovibrionota > Oligoflexia > Oligoflexales > Oligoflexaceae > Oligoflexus > Oligoflexus sp. Next base: position 13,725 of record NZ_DASTAT010000108.1, read on the forward strand.
TCAATCTGATTCGTCAGACTTCCAAGGTGGCTTTTGTTCCTGAAGCCATCGAAAAGGTGAATGCCAAGCAGAAGATGTTGAATGACTTCACTCGGCAGTTCCTGGTGAATCTGGAGAAGCTTCAGGACCTCGTGCCCACTACCGAAAAATCCAACTTTGCAGGTTGTGCGGGACTCAGCCAGGAATTCGATCGCATCCTGCCCAAGACGCCGACCAGCTGGGGTGCCCAGACTCTTTATCCCGGGCTGGGGCCTACGGATACACTTTTGACCAAACTCGATGGCTGCTTGAGCAAGTCGCGCGAATACCTTCTTAGGCTCAATCAGAAGAATAGTCAGGAAAAGATGGTTGAAGTTTTTGCCAAGCACCTGGAAGCGCTGACCCAGGAATACATCCGTGTATCGAACTAAAAGGACAGGAAGAACCAAGATATGAAAAGCTTGATCAAAATGAAGATTGTCCTGGCTCTCGCGCTTGCCTTCGGCCAAGGTGAAGCTTTTGCGATCTGTAAGCGGGCCGATATCGATATCGCAGCCGCTCAAAATATGGCCGCAAAGTTTGTGCAGAATATGAAGGTTTCGAAGGCTCGTGGTGATATCGAGACGATGACTTCGTCCTATCAGACCTTTGGCGAAGCCTTTTATAATCAATGCCAGCCCGAAGAAAAGTTGAAGTTCTGCGGTTTCGATTGCCACATTGAATTGGCGGAATACAATCTCTTCATGGCCAATGACTTGGCGTACTATTACAAGTCGTCAAATTCGGCCTTGAAGACAGAAGGCTTCCTGGCCTTTGCCCAAAATGGCATTTCGATCGTGGAGACCGCCAAAGAGCTTCTGAATAAACAGAAGTCCTCTGATTTCCGTGACTACGTATTCCAGAGCGGCCGATACACATTGATTTTGGCTCAGCTCTATATGACTGCGGGCGACCATTGGTACCAGTCGGTCTCGGAGACCAAACTGGAAAGGCTGCGCTTTCTGATTGGCAAGACACTGAAAGACTCGGAAAACGCTGAGTCGGAATCCGATAAGAAGACCAAGACAGCATCCGAATTGGCGCGCGATAACTATGAGAAGGCTAACTGGGTCCTTCAATCCGCAGCTCTTGAGATCCCCGAAGATGATCAGCAATTCAGTTCGCTTTCAGCCGATCTTTTCTCGAAGCGCTATGCTATTGAACAGCGACTTACTTCACTGGATAAGGGCTATATTTTCCTGAATATCGATCCTGAAGAATTTTCTCAGATCTCGTTTGAGAAATTGAAGACCGAACTCGATTCCCTCGTCGGTCGTATCAATGAAGCGGAAAAGAACATCGAAAACCTCATGGGCAGCTGGAAGCAGTCGAAGCTCGGCCGTGACACAGAAGAGATCAACGAAGAAGCTCGTCGCAAAGACATCTCGATCGCTCAAAGCTCATATCGGATCGCCAAGTTGGAGCAATCCGCTCAGGCCATGAGCAACACCATCGAAGCCAAGCTCCTGGAAGTGGGAAGTCAAAAGCAGACGTTTGAATATGAGCGTCAGAAGTTTGAGTATGAATTCGGTTTGAAAATGAAGCTTCAGGAGCTGAATGACCGTCAGACTCTTATTCAATCCAGGAAAGAAGCGGACATCATCCAATTCGATCTCTCGGACCAGGATCGCAAACTGAACGATCTTCGTTGGCTCATGGGCTGGGAATTGTCCAAAACCAACCTTGAAATTCAGGTGAGTCAATTTGAATCTGAGATTGCCCGTCTCGAGTCTGATATTACGATCAAGTCCAATCAAAAAGATCAGACCGGCAACCGGAAGACCATTAACTCTGAACAGATTAAGATTGCGAACGCAAATATCCAGACTTCGAAGAACAACCAGAAAAGCCTGGAATTTGAGCGTGACGAGTTGAATAAGCAGCAGATCGGCTCCCTTGAAGCCCAGCTTTGTTCAGTTCGTAACCGCATGGCCTTTGTAGGAGAAGCCCTGCCCGCTTATGAAGCGAAAGTATACTCCTGCCAAGTGAGTACCGTCGGTCAAACAGAAACGTCATATCGTGAGAAGATGTGCGGACCAAACGGCTTGCGTCAGCGCGTCAATGCTCAGAATATCAACTCAGTCGCTAAGGCTCTATGTGCGATCGGCTATGATTCTTTGCCCCCTGAGCTGAAAAACGATTCCATAGTCAAGCAGAGCCTGACCCAATGCGAGGGCGTCACTCCCACGACTGAACTGGCATTTGCGCGCGAGATCTTCAAAAAAGAGATGGAATTGGCTGATAAGGAAATCGAGGCGTCGGAAGCCAATCGCGCTCGTCTGTATGCCTTGCTTACGAACTTTTTAGCACAAACTTCGATCGCGGCAACTACGCAAGCAACCATGGAAACTGTCGTCAAGGCGCTCGAGGCTTCTCTTTCAGTTGCAGCTTCAATACCGACGACTTCAGTGTGTGCCTGCGGTTTGTCATCCGGGGCCATCACGACCATCGATGTTAAGGCTTCGATGAGTGTAGCAGTGGATTCAGCGCGTGAGTCGGCGAGCAGATTTATCACCTGGTCGAAGTTCGTTCTTGAAAACCTTGAGAAGGCTCAAGAGCTCGAGATTCGTATCAAGAACATCCTCGCTGCCATCGAGCAACAGAAACTTGCGAAGGATATCAAGAATTTCCACGCCATGCAGGCAATTGCGGGCATTATGGGCCGCAGCGAGCAGTTCCAGCAGGATATCATCAGCAAACTGATCGAACGGGAAACCATCATCGTCGACTGTGATCGCGAAGGAACGAATTTGGACGAAACCAAAGCCAGCCTTCGTATCGAGCATGATCGCCTTGTGACAGAGATTAAGAGTGTGGATCTTCGCGCAAACAACATCAATCGCTCGATTCAGAATGAAGTGCTGTCTCAGCAAAAGGAACTGTCCAGTATTTCCGTTCTGAATGCAGAGAATGCCAACCTTAATATCGAATTGAACTCAATTGATACGGAATTGGCCACTCTACGTCGACTTCGCGAAGATACCAAGACCCGCAAGGATCTTGTTGCGAATCTTCAGATTAAAATCAACGGGTTGGAAAGGCAAGCGACGGCTGCAGAAGAGGCGGTCGCACGTTTGACCAAGATCAAGAATGATAAGTTGATTGCGATCGCTGATGATGAATACGCTCAGGTTGAACGCGTTATCAATCAGAACAATACCTTCACCAAGAAGTTGGTGGAATACTCGGACAAGCTGCAAAAGCTGGATGTTGTCGATCAAGGTCTGCGCACCGAAATCAATCAGTTCAAGATCAGTATGGACAAGCAGGTTGCGGATGAGCGCGAGAAGTTGATGAACACCTTATATCTGCAGGCTGCTGATGCCTCGAATGGCCAAAAAGAGAAAATGTTCATGGCGACCCAGGAGCAGATGGCCGCGTTGAGCAAGAGCGTGCCCAACTTCATCGAGGAGAAGCGTGAGCTCCTGCAACAGGCAAACCGGATCCTTATCCTTATGCGCAATCAGATCAAGTCGTTGACGGCTCTCCAAGGTGAAAGTGCTCTCTCGCTCGGCACTTCCAAGAGTGCTCCCTACGTGAGGACCCTTGATGACCTTTCCAAGCTGAAAGAGGTCATTAAAGCGCCTCTCTTGGCTCAGCAGCAGCCAATCACGATTCAGACGACCCGCATCGTGATTCCGTCAGGCAGTGGATTGGCTCGCACTTTGGCAACTGAGCGCAAAGCCAGCTTTGAAATCAATCCCTTTGCCCGTGGGCAGATGGAGCGTCTTGGTTATTTCTCGCTTTGGTCCTCCAGCTTTGATGCTGACACCCTGAATGGTCTGACACAAAATCTTTTGCTCGTTGACGTCAACATAGTGGTTAACTTTTCGGCTTGTCAGAACGCAGAATCCAAAGTTTACGTACTCAAGCATACTGGAAACGGCTTCGTGTTCAAGGAAACGTCGGAACTCGATGCCACACCAGTTCCCATTATGGTTGTAGCTCAGGCGCGCAAGGATCTTGCTAATTACGATATCAAGACCACAGGCTCGATTGCTGAAGCTTCGGAAGCCTTCTGGATGAAAAAGTGGCGCTTGAATAACTTCCTGTCGACTGCCATACCCCCCAATGTGGGTGACGGCGGGACATTGCCACCCCTTTTGGGCTTGCCACTGTTTGGAACTTATGAGTTGACACTGCCACCGCCCAGCGAGGGCTGCGGCTATGATAACGCAACCTACGTCCTGTACCTGACTTATTCAACAAATCAGCGTCCTTCATAGGTACGGATAAGGAACCGATCATGAAAATTTCAAGACCTCAAAGAGGAACGCAAAATATGAAGACGTGGGTTCGCCTTTTCGCAAGCGTCCTGATCATAGGCACCTCAGTCGCGCAAGCTGAGACCCCCGAGCTTTCCATCGAGCAAAGCTGGGTGGAAGGGATCGGTGGAAACTGCGCGGGGCTTCGCGCAAATCTCGTGCCGGCCGAAGCGGATTTCCGTGAGGGGCTTTGCCAATATCATAGCGATTCGCGCCCCAGTGCGGCGGATGAAGTCACGGCCCGTGTTGAACGCTGGCAGAGACTGCAGAATCAGGGACTCGATGCTCCACGGCAGGTCGTTGCGAGTTTGATGGAAGGCCTTGCTCACTGTCAAAGAGCACGTCTGGCCTTGCCTCAGATCAACCGCGACGTGAGTGAGCGCGCTGCTTTTTGCCAGGCCCGTGAAAACGGACTGGCGTCTCTGCGCTCGATTCGCTGGGAATATGCACGCGTGAATTATGCGGCGGATACTGGTCGCGATGTGACGCAACTTATTGAAGAGGTCGCCTCGTGCCAGGACGTGACCCAGGGTCCCTTGAACTCCCGCTTCAACTCCATCTGCGGTATCGTCGAAGGGGTCACCGCGGAACGTGAGCAGGCCGTCGTGGACGCTACTTACGCCGAGGTATCGAGAAAATATTTCGGAGGAACCTCCCCGATCACTCAGCTCCTGGTCGAAAAGAAGACCATGACCGAGAAAGTGGTCGAAGGCATGGAAGGCCGTGTACAAGCCGGTGAAGCCAAGGCTGCCGCTACTGCACAAGCCTATCAGCCTGCCCGGGCTTACTTTGACATCAATGTTGCTCCTGCTCTCGACAAAGTCGTTGAAGATTACAAGTGGTCCTATTCCACAGCTAAAGCCATCCTCGCGCGTTACGATGAATGGCAGAAGGGTCTGCTGACGGACAAGGATGACAAGGGCAACACAGTGGATCTCAGCAATGTTCTCGCCGGCGATGCACCGACTTCTCTGGCCAAGCTTCTCGACAGCCGCATCGACGATATGGGCCCCATTACTGGCTATGCAGGGACCATCAAGCTGGCTGGTGAGCGCATGCAGAAGCTCCAAGGGCTCAAAGCTCAGAATACCCAGCTCGCCAGGAAAATGTGTGCGATGTACTACTGCTACATCGCAGTCGGTCCGGAATCGGACAGCTTTTACAAGCGCGCTTGCAATACTCCGGCTCTTTTCTCGCAGCAGAAGAACCCTCTTTGCGAGAACACCAAGCAGAAGCTGGTGGTCGACGGAACGAGTCAGACAGCACGGGAATTCTGTGCAGCTTATGGATTCGATGTCGCGAAATACGGAACGGTCGGCCTGAGCTTCGATCAGGTCAGCAGCTGTGAAATCAAATGAGAAGGATGCATGATATGAAAAAAATTTTTGCTTTGAGCGCGATTCTGGTCGCGGGTTTTCTGAGTGCATGCCATTCGGAAGAAACGAGTCAGTTGAATGTGATTCAGGTAGGTGATGCCGGCGGCGTGGCTGAAATCCGGGTTGTGGGTTACGACACCTTGGATTCCAAGAAGCGCTATTTCGTGGCTGCTGGCCGCAATCTTCATGTGGTGACGGGTTGTCAGTCCCTGGGCGAGCTCGACGCGCTTTTGGATACCAAAACTGGCGCTGATCTTCCCAACAAGGATCTTTTGACCCTGATCTCTCCATTGGAAGATAACAGCCAGCTAATCTTGCGAAGCGAACTGTCGTGCCATGGTGAATTTCTGCCTAGGAACTATGATTCGAAGACCCCAGATGATCCCATTCTTTACATCGACGATAACCGTTATTTCCTTGGTACCGGTGAAGCCGGTGAATACTACAGCATCGACAGTACGGCCGCGGGCTGCGTCTATAACTTCGCCAATCAACTTTTTGGTTTTGAAAAGCGAACTCCTTATCTGGCTTTTGGTCGTCCCGAAGATGCGAACCAGGTACTTGATCTGAGCTGCGCCAGCGCTGATACCACCAAGTATCGCCTGTCCGTCTTCAAACCTAACCCTGCCCGTCCTCTGCCTTTTGGAGCTTTGGTATTCCTCGGCTATCAGGATGTCGATTCGAAGAGTACGAAGGTTGACACTATCCTCCGCTTTCATCGGGTCAATGGGCAGCTGATCAAATATGCGAGTCCTGAATACGATGCTTTGATCACCGAGCTGTCAACGCAATACAAAATCAAGCCGGAAGATATCAAGTCGGTGAATATTTCTGAGGTGAATCTTAGTGCAGACAAGGTTTTCTTCGATTACTGTCAGGGAACCTGTACAGCTTTTCAACCCAAGATCGAAACGCTCGTCGTTCGCCCCGCGCCCCGTCTTGCAGCGTTGCCTGCAGCACCTGTGGTCAATACACTGGCTGATGTTGAACTCGATGCCCAGCAGGCAGCAGAAGCGAAGCTGGACAAGTCGAACAGCTATCGTTTCGTGGGCTGTGATGACCTGATGAAGAAGATCGGCCTCGCGGGAAGCAGTCGGGAATGGTTCAGTACAGTTCGGGCCCAGCTGATGGGTCAGCGCAAGGTGAATGGCAGTGTCTTCGCTTGCCCCAAGGTGGCCCAGCAGGTTTCCTGTGAAAAGATCCTGGATCGTTCGCTGTACACCGTTGCTGATTTCAATAAGGTTCTGGAAGATAAGACCCGTTGTCCGAGCGGAACCACGCAACAGATTATTAAACTGGATTCCAACGTGGTCGTGGAAGGGGTGGATCCGATTCGTATCGGTTCCAACGTGGGATATTCCGATACCCGCTTTCAGCCTTTGGTTCCTTCGGACACTCGGGCTTTGACCTATCGTTTCCTTTGTACCAGCAAAGACAAGTGCATGCCGGCCTCACCTACCGACGTAAGGACGTTTACGATATCCGGCCGCAAGAACGTGCTGATACAGGGCGTGGAGCTGAAAGCAGCTATTAATAGCGGGAGCTTTCTGTCGGACAATGAAAGCAGCACGCTACGATTCAGCGGCATTGAAGTCAATGATGGGGCTGTCCTGACTCTTCTCAAGTCGTCTATCAAACGCAGTGAATACAAGAGCCGGAACCTTTGGAACATGGGCTCCAGGATCCTTACGACCCTGACCGATGAAAACGGTTTCCCCATTCAAAACGTGGAACGTTCGAAACTTTACTGTCTGGATTGCGGCATTGAAGTGGAAAACATTGCTGTCGACGCCACCGACAGTCAGGTCTTCATCCAAGGCCGTGAGAAAGAAGCTACTGTGCAAGGCACCAACGTAGCCCTGGCGCTGCGTGGTTCGGCGGAAGTGCTGACAGCCAAGACCAGGCTGCAGGGTGATAATCTTTCGCTCATGGGCGCGACAAGCCGGCAGTTCATCAAAGACAGCCAGCTCAAGATCACGGGCAATACACTTGTGAAACCTGTGGCCGCCTTTAAGTTTCTGAGCCGCAGTGTGACTCAGCCCTTCACTCTGGAGCTGCAGAACAACGCGATCTCGGGTTTGCCTGCTGAACAGGTGAGCAACTTCCAATTTGCAGACTTCTCCGGTTCCGATGGATCGGCTGTTCTGCAGATGGGTCCAGGCCAGTTCTCGCGCCTGAGCGAGGATCGGAAGCAGGACTTGCCCATTTCTGATGATGAGGTGGGATATTTCCTGCGCTGCTCGGGCAAGGGCAAACTGATTTTCAAATTCAAGAACTATTGTCTTTAAGGATCTGTGATGAGAGCGAAGCGATTCATTGGACTGTTTCTTCTTTGCAATGTGTGGACCTCGCTTTCAGCACAGGACAAGTCCGGTGCCCGCTCGGGTCTGGTGAAAATACCGGAAGCGGGCGGAACGGTCGGGACAGAGGGTGGCTCGTTCAGCGTCAGCAACAATAAAGGCGCCAGCCAGTATACTCTGCCACTGCCGGATCTTCCAACGCGTGCGGGCTTTGGCCCGTCCGTTCAGCTTATCTATGACCAATTCACAGGTGATCGTGGCCAGGGCTTTGGTATTGGCTGGTCTCTTTCCGTGCCCTCCATCGACGTGTCCCTGGAACTGGGCATTCCTTTGAAGGGGCAACTCGAAACGGGTGAATTCCGCAATTACCTCACAATGCAGGGCCAAAAGCTGGCCTTCATGCGCCGCGACGCCGATACGTTGATTTATAGGCTGGAAGCGTCGGAGGAGGAAGTACGGATCACCTGGCACAAGAATGCGTATAGCCTTCCCTATGCGAAGGGTGATGCTTCGATACCCTCAGGTTTTGAGGTTCTCTATTCGGATGGCCGACGTCAGCTCTTCAGTGGTGATGTCTCTGTGGCGGAAGGCAGTGCTGAGGTGATCACGCGCTATCCCCTGGTTGCGGAAGTCGCACCTTGGGGTGAGGTCATTCAGTATTCCTATCTTAAAGACGGTGGCCGGAGTTATCTGTCTGATATCACCTTCGCTGGTGGCGCGTCCCGTTATCATTTCGAGATGTTTGATGGCCTCGGTCACCTGACCTCCTATATGATGGGCTATCCGCAGCAAAGCCGTAAGCTTTACAGCAGGCTCGTGGCCAGCTTCGGCGATGCCGTCCAGGCCCAGTGGTGCTTCGCGTATGTCGGACGCAATAGTCTGGATCGCCTCGACTTTGCTGTGAAAGCGCATCCTGATTGCTCCGCCCAGGCGGCTCGTGATCTCTTTCCCGCGATTAACAACGATTCCTTGTCCGTGCTCGATGAGATGCGAGCCATCTATCGGTTCGGCAGCGACTCGAAGCTTCAGAGCAATACCGATCGTCTTCCTTCCATTACTTTTCAGTATTCATCCTGGACCGAGGACAGCCTTGCCAAACGGGATCTGGTCTATCCGATTCCGCAGCTGGTGAGCGAGACAGGGTTTTCTGTCGAGAATTATGAGCTGGCGGATGTGAACCATGATGGACTGGTGGATGCCCTTCGTCGCAATAGCAATGGCACCAGCGATGTGTTTTATGCGACAGGTGATCTGAAGCAGCCTTTTTCTGCCCCAAGTTTCTGGACAGTGAAACGCGGATCGGTACAGGTTTCGCCGGATCTTTCGTCACCTGGGTTTCACTTTGCTGATTTCAATGGTGACTCCTATGTGGACCTTCTGCAGATCAATGCCAGCGGAAGTGACAGCGCTATTTATTTGGGCGAAGTCGGCGGAACTTTCCAGTGGACCGGGCAGATGTTGCGTTTGAGTCAGGACAATGCCCTCGGTGTTTCCTCGTTCGAAAGAGGTCGCGCTCAGTTTCACGACATCAATGCTGATGGTCTGACTGATATTCTGACAACGGATTTTGACGCATCCGGTGCCACCGTTTGGAAAGTCTATCTGAATACGTCCACGAAAAATGGCAATCGCTGGAACTTCCGCTTTTTGCCCAAGACATTTCGCTTTCCCTTCAGCCGCACAACCATGAACCTCGCGGATCCCAATTTCCGTTTGGTCGACGCGAATGGTGACCAGCTTCCGGACGTTATCTATCTTAGCGCGTCCCCTGAGGCTGATAAGAGTGGACTTTGCCTGTATATTAATAACGGGCGCCTTTATGCCAACAAGGCTCAGGATCTGCTCTTCGGCACTCAAGAGGACGCCGATCCGCGCTGTGGAGAAGGCGGTCGTTTCCTGGGTTTGAAGGGACTGCGCGGGCAGCCTAATCTGTCCGGTCTCTGGCTCATCGATGTGAACGGCGATGGCATCATGGATGTTACAACTCTTGGGGAAGCAAGCACAGAACTCCTTGTCTGGCTGGGTTATGGTGATCAGACTCTGGCTGACGTGCCTTTGAATTTGCAGTTGAATCTGCCCTTGACCGTATCTGGCGGTGTGGATGCCTCGCGAAGCCGCGTGGCAGATATTGATGGGGATGGCCAGCTGGAAGTCCTTCTGTTCGAAGCTGGAGCCGACGCCAAATCCAAGGCCGTCATGATAGATTTCAACCGTCAGGCAGATCGTCAACTCATCAAATCGAACCTTATGACTACCGTCGCCTTCGAATCCGGCCTTCGGTATGATATCCGCTATGCGACTTCGACGACCGAGCGTCTGCGTGATCAGCGACTCGGATTGCCGGTCTCACCTCTGCATTTTCCGGTTGTATTGGCCAAGCAGCTAGTCATTTCGCAAGGCGTGCCGTCGTTAGCTCGGGAATCTGTGGAAGTTCAGGAATTTTTCTATCACAAACCCTTTTACGATGCTGATGCCAAAGAATTTCTTGGCTTCAGCGATCTGGAGATCCTGCGTTACGGCGATAATTACGCTGAAGAGTCTTCACTGATCCGAGAAAGCTATTATACTTTCGGCGAAGATCGGGCCGCGCGGAAGCTTGCCGGCAAGCTTAAGGAAAAGCTGGTATTCCGCGTCGGAGACGATGCGCAGTATAGGGAAAAGGCGGCGCGCAGCAATCGATTCGATCCCACCGATCCGGCCACTCATTCCTGGCTGGATGAATCACAGCGCCAGGGGCTTCCTGTTGGCAAGCAGCTGGTGAGTCGTGAGAGTTCCGTATGGGAGACTGTGCCCCAGAGTGGAAGCTGGCTGTTTTTAAGGCTTTTGGAGCAAAACTCCCAGCGCAATTCAGACGAGGAAGGGGAAGGCACGGCTTCACCTTATAAGAAGAAGGTCGTGTATGAGGACTTTGATTCCTACAATTTTCCCAAGATGATTCGTGAAAGCGTGAGCGCAGTCAAGGCGCCTTTTGATCAGACTCTGCCCGAAGTCGTGACGGAAACCGCCCTGGATTATGAAGACTCGCGGCGCAAGTTAAAGGATCTGGGTATTCTGTCTTTGCCTGACTATCAGTTGGTTCAGCGCGGGGGTGAAGTACTTTCATACCGGCGCTATGCCTATGACAATCGCGGGCTGACTGAGCAGGAGACCGATTATGTTCAGAGTCGCCTGACCCAGGATATACCCGCTTTTTCTGGTGAACGTTTGAAGGAATACGACCGAATTGTGAACTTTAGCTACGATGACTTCGGCAACCGAGCCAGCGTTCGCGATGGTCTGGGTCTCGTGGAGTCCGTGGATTACGATCCCCAGGGGATTTTTGCCATTCGCCGCACCCTTCCAAAAGCCAGCCCGAATGCGGACGACCTTGTCTGGAATTTTGACTATAAGAATGGTCGACTCGACTCTTTCACTAGTCCGCTCGGCTATAAAATGTCCATAGCCTACGATACCCTCGGCCGTCGTACTCAGTTTCTAGGGTCGGATGGCAGTGAACAGCGCTATGAATACAGACAAGGCCTGAAGGGGCAGCCGACCTTTATCAAAACACGTGTGCGGCGCTATGCAGATCAGGCGAAGCCAGACATTGGCGAAACCCCATGGATTGAACGACTCGAAGCCTATCGGGCAGACGGTCAGCGAATCGCGTCTGTGGAAGATGCCAGCGAAGGTTTCAAGAACGGCCGCAAAGGTATTCGTGTGAAAGAATATGCGGCCTATGATCGTAATAAGCGCAAAATCTTCACCTGGACGCCTTATACGATTTTCGATGGCAGTCCTTCGGTCACCAAGCTGTTTGCGAGCGGTGCAGCTATCCCCATACCGTCTGATCAGATTGGTCTGCGCACTCGTTATGATTATTTGGGGCGCGTGGCCCAGGAAAGTTACCCGTCGGGCATGGAAGTCCGTTATCAGTATGCACCTTGGGGTTTTCTGACGAAGCAAACCTACGATCGTCGTGGCAAGGCGGTGGAAACTGTCAATTATCAAATTCAGCATGGCCTTGGCCTCTATGCTTCCGTTGAACAGGATTCCAAAGGTGGTGAGACACAGGTTACACGTGTCGAGCGCGATGCCCTTGGCAATCTCACGAGGATAAGCCTGCCGGGGGACGTGGCGCGGACCCTGGTCTATGACAACCGTGGGCTTTTGGAGCAGCAAGTCATCCCGGGCCTTGGGCAAACCTTTTATCTTTACGATCAAAGGGGGCGGATGACGGCCACGGTGAAGGTCGACGAGTCCGGGAAGAGCACGAGGACCGTGGAAAACGTTTACGACAATCAGAATCGCCTGACTTCGCAGATCCAGGACGGCCAGTTAACAGTCAGTAACACCTATGATGTCTATCCAGATCAGGCCGTACCTCAGAGCCGCTACCACATAGCCGTTCCGCGTCCCTTGGGTTTGATCACCGGCAGCAAGCGCTTTGATCACGAGCATAAGCTTTTTGATCATGAGGAAAGACTGTCTTATGCAGCGAACGGATTGATGGTCGCCAAATCAGTATCTGTCGGAGGCCGTGCCTTTGCTGAAGAATATTCGCATCTGCTCGATGGCACTGTAAAAGCGGTTCGCAATCCGAGTGGGACAGAGGGTTTCTACACTCTGGATGAAGCCGGCCTTCTGAAGACCGTTAGAATCCGGCTTCCGGGTTCCAATGCCCTTGAGTCTGTCATTGATGGCATTGGCTACAATGGCAAAGGTCAGCTGGATGAAATACTTTATCGTCCTGTGAATGGAACGCATTCCATCACAGACCTGGAGTACGACCCGAAAACACTGCTGATGAAGTCCATTCGCTCACAATATAGTGCGAACGGACAGGCGATCGTCCTGCAGGATCTGGCTATTCAGATGGATGGTTATAACAATATCCTCGAGATCGACGATCGCAATACAGAAACAAGCTACGGGCACATCAACCGGTCGGCTCGCTTTGATTATGACTGGAAGAGCCAGCTGATCATGGCCGAACGCTATAAGAAAACCCTGCAGTATGCCTACGATGTCGCAGGGGTCATGACGCGAAATGATGAGCATGGGCCAGGCGAGATTCTGCCCCAGGCTGCTTCACCGCTGATCCCGCAGGGTCCGGGTATGCTTCACTATCAGTTTGATGGCTTCGGCCAGCTCATCAAGAGTCCCAAGGTCCTGAACGCGGAGTATAACGCTTTGGGCCAGCTCGTGGGAGTTGAAACGGCCAAATACCGTTCAGTCTTCGGTTACAATGCCCAGGGCGAGCGGATTTATAAGCAGGTTACGGATAAGGCACGCGGTGAGGTTCGCCTTTCGCTTTATCCCATGGAAAGCGTCGCGGTCGAACCTGCCGGAACTCAGTCCTATATTTTTGTCGGGAACTCGCGGCTCGTCCGGTTGGAAGAGAGCACGGGTGAATGGTACTATTATCTGAAGGACCATATCGGCTCGTCGGATATCGTTATGCATTCCAGTGGGAAGCCGGTGGAGCAGATGCTCTATCAGCCTTATGGCAGTGAAGAGGACCCTGATACCATGTCGAGCGCATGGCGTGAGCATACTCAGACGAATAAAGCCATTACGCCCAAGGAGAAGACCCATCACCGGTTTACGGGGCATTATTTGGACGATGATTCGGGGCTTTATTATATGAAGGCTCGATTCTACGATCCGTTGCTGGGACGATTTGTGCAACCTGATCCTTTGTTTTTGGATCAGCCTCAGCTTTGTCTGAAGAATGTTATTGAGTGTAATCTTTATTCGTATGCGCGGAATAATCCGCTGAAGTTCAGCGATCCGACGGGGCAGGATGCGGTATTCATTGCTTTCCCCGAATATAAAGTGAGTGTGGAGCAGCAAACAAAATGGGTTCCCAGCGCCCTGCGGAGTATCGTGGGCCTTGATAACAAGGGACGATTGAGCGGCCTTGGCCACGCTGGGGTTCTGCTGATTGAGCCTAAGACAGGCAAGACACGCTATTATGAGTACGGACGTTATAAAAGCAGCCAGGGGAATGTGAACGATACTTATCCTACGCCGAACGTGAGATTTGATAAGGATGGTAATCCAACTCCTGAATCGCTTAAAAATGTCCTGAGTGTGATATCAAAGAAGTCAGGCCAGCAGGGGCGTGTGGAAGGAGCCTACTTCAAGAATGATAATTTCAAAGCTATGAATGATTACGTTAAAAACAGGCAGGCGCAAGACAAGGACCCTAACCGCGAGCCCTATAGTCTGAACTCCAATAACTGTGGGACGTTTGCCCGTGATACCGTTGCAGCGGGCGGGGTGGACATGCCAACGCAGGTCGATCCTCGTCCGAATAGTTATATCAATGAAGCGCAAGGAGCCGCGGATGCGGCCGTATCCTATGATCCTAAGAAGAATGAAGTCACATACAAGAGGAACTGAAAAATGAAGCCATTTCTGAAAAAGAGTCTCATTGGCATCGTTGTTGGGATCTCGATTCTGGCTTTGGCTTTCTTGTTTTTGCTGAGACAATTCTCTAAGCCTTACGATCCCAAGGATATCGTTCCTCCAGAGCGCGCAGCTGGGATACCGGCTGACCATGAATGGATAGGTGGCCCTGACGGTGGCACTTGGATTCATTGCAAACCTGAGAAGGAATATAAGGAATTTCGCTGCTCCGTTTACGGGGAGTCAGGGGAACTTTACGCGAAAGGCCTCTATTTGCCCTCGCGTCCCGTCGTGCCGCCTTATGAGCTCATGCATGGTGGAATGGGGCGAATCATCCTGAAAGATCAGCAGCAGGGCTTGATGGTGGAAATCAAAGCTGAGGGCTGGATTGAATACGCTGACGGGACGTCGCTGTACAAGGATGGCGAGCCCGTTGACGGCCCTTAAACCTAAGGCTTGCAGTCCGTTTGAAACTCCACGTGATAATGCTCGTCGTGCCGGACCCAGACTTTATTGGGATAAAGCGGAAAGCTTAGCTTCTTCCACGCCGGCGCAGCGCGTAGCATACCCTGATACTCGGGCTCAAAAATCACATGCCGAATGCGCAGGCCCGCTTTTTGTGCGGCTTCGTCGAGAGCCTGAAGATGCAGAGCCACAGCATTGAAATCGATCGTCAGATCACCCAACCGCCCTTTGGCATCGAACTCCAAACCATAGCCCCATTTATTCATTACGCTGGATGGGAATTCCACAGCTTCGCCTTGGGGATTGCGAAGCGGAACCATGAAATCCACAGAAAGACCATTCTGGTGTGTCTTATGCGGGGCGAAATCCCCGCCCTTGGGCCATCCCGTTTCCCCGTAGACAAAGGTTTGGTCCGGAAGTTTCTTTTCCAGAAGGGCATAGGCAGCGACGACCACATCCCGCACCTTTTCATGGACATAGTTGCGTCGCAAAGTGACACCAACCAGGCTGTAGGCTTTAAAGTTTGGACCATCTGTCGGAAGAGCGACTGCCCCTTCAATTCGACCTTTCCTGGGCGTGCCAAAGCAAGTGCTGGCCTCAATGGACTGCGAAGTCACGCTTAAAGAGGCCAGCAGAAGCAGTTGGAATGAGCATATGTTAGGCATGATGCTGTCTCACGATAAAACATGGATCACCCGATCATACCCTGGAATGCCCTCCACCTGGCAAGTATTGAGGATTATCCCTCAGCGCCGATTCCAACAGCTCAAAGGATACTGCTGGCCGCGCCAGGTGGTTTTGCCAACTGCCGTGATATTCTGAGAGTTGAAGTCGAGATACCAGTTGTCGGGCTCCTGACCCATGTAGCGAATGCCGAGGCGATTGCTGTCCCAGCCGTAGTTGATGCCGAGGCGAACCCAGGGGCCGCCGTTGTCGCTGAACCAGCCGATGGTTTTGACGCCGGATGTGGTCGAGCAGATATCACCGCTGCAGGTGGTCTTGGAATCATCGACGACTTCCCAAACCATCCTGGCTGGACGTCCATCAATATTGCAATCCCACCAGCCGTGATACCACTGTTTGGCCACCAGACCGGCGAATGCCGAGGAGGATGCGGAGAGAGCGAGCACAGGGAGTAAAAGAAAACGTCCATAAGGGATTTTGATCATGGTGTGGTTCCTTAAGATTTGCATACCGACATCCTGAAAACGTTCCTTGGTCTCGCTTGCTGCATTAATTTTTTGGCGCGGGAGTACGGGCCTGACTATCATCACGTCCGGTGCCCTTGCACTATTCTTGAAAAATAAAGCGGTTCTGAATGAAGTTCGGAATGGAGAAGGATTGGGGAAAAGGCTGGTGAGAAGCATGCGCTTCTCAGCAGGTAAGGCCTTTGCGACTGGCAAAAGCCCTGGGGTTCACTTGCCGTTCAGTTTATCTAGACCGTCCTGAACGGATTGAATCGTGGATTCATCCGCACCGAATTGCTTGGCCAGATCAATCAGAGCGCTGGGATTCGACATCACAGTCATCAGAATCTGCTGCAGCACTTCAGGGGGAATGCCGAGTTCCTGGACTTTGGACATGGCTGCAAAAGGGTTGTCCTGGGCAGCTTTCGCCAGTTCCTGCAATTTATCGGGAGACACATTCAACTTTTGGATCAATGAGAGCAAGTCTTGCATGGGAAACTCTTTCCTGAATTAAAAAATACCGAATCGCTTGGGACGACTCAGTGATTTCAGATCCTGGGCCAAACGCCCTTTCGCCAAGGGTGGAGTGTAGATGACCTGCCATTTCCCTTCCGGGTTGATCACATAATACTGAGGATTATGGGCCATCGTATAGATGCCGACCTCTCCCTGGCCTTCCTTGGAAAATGTTGCATGAACCAGGCCAGCGAATTGTTTGATATCGTCCAGACTTCCTGTGACAGGACGAATGGCTGTGTGAAAGGCCTGCACGTAGTTTTTCAGAACTTCCGGAGTATCGCGCTCGGGATCCACAGTCACGAAGACGAATTGAATCCGATTCCGACTGTTGAGCGGCAGAGCGTTCAGTTCATCACGGAAGTTGGCCAGCGTCACAGGACAGACATCCGGACAATGAGTGAATCCGAATGACAGAACAGTCCATTTGCCAAGGACATCGGCTTTCCGAAAGGGCTGGCCATAGACATCGACCAGATTGAAGTCACCAATTGTCTGAGCCGGGATCAATTCCGTGCCGCCGATGGCAGGATCATTGCGCGAGCCGTTTTGAAAGAACAGGTAGAGAAAGAGGGCGATCAGGATACCCGCAAGTGCCAGCGTCCGATGGGGGATTTTTGGCATTCCAAACTCCGTCAAAAACCGTTAATGAGCGACCCAGAGGTCGTAGCATAGCGTCTGATAAAGACCAAGTTGATAATTGACGCCGAGCGGCATCCAGGCAAGTATAAGGGCCACGTAACACGCAAAAGGAGTCCCTTATATGCAAAGCCGCCAAATCAAAAGCCGTCTGATGCTGCCTGTCCTGCTCTTTTGTGGTCTCCAGACGGCCTGTGTCACGCGTGGCCGCGATTTTTCTTCCGACCTGAGCTGGGTGAAGAAAGGCCAAACGACTCAAACTGACGTAACCCGTCTCCTGGGCGAACCGACGGCCATTGGCAATACTGGCGGTATCCCCACCTGGACCTATGGATACTATGACTATCGCCTCTTCGGTGATAGTGATACGAAAGAACTCAAATTCTATTGGAACGGGGACAAGATCCAGGACTTTTCTTTCAACTCGAGTTTTCCGCAGGATCGTAAACGTCTGATGTTTGGCAAGTGACCCGAAAGCCCATCGAGGGAGGACGCCATGGAAGCCACTTCAGGTTCTCATTTCCGCATGATCGATGTCAGTCCCAAGGCGATCACGCACAGGCGTGCTTTGGCCGAAGGACGCATCTACTTGAGTCCGCTGGTATTCGAGAAAATCAGCCAAAAGACGCTGCCCAAAGGCGACGCTCTTGTGCTCGCTGAGGTGGCTGGAATCATGGCTGCGAAGAATACGGCCCTGCTGCTTCCGCTCTGCCATCCGCTGCCCATCGAAGCCGTTCAGGTGAAGTGTGAGCTGGAACCTGAATCTCAGGCTGTCCGGGTGCGCTGTGAAGTGACCACGTCGGCGAAAACCGGCGTGGAGATGGAAGCTCTGGTCGGTGTGCAGGCGGCGCTGCTGTGCATCTACGATTTAAGCAAAGGCACCGATCCCGTGCTGCAGATCGGTGATGTCGCGCTCCTGGAAAAAGAAGGCGGCAAGTCCGGTTTCTGGCAGCATCCGCAGCACGCGAAACGCGTGATGAAGGAGCGGGAGAAAAAGCCGGAGACGCAGCTGAATAATATTCGCGCCACCATCGTCACCATCAGTGACAGCTGCTATGAAGGCTCGGCGGATGATACGTCGGGCACCTGGCTGACGGAACGCTGTGAAGCCGCGGGCGCGATGATCAGCAAACAGTATCTTGTGCCCGATGAGGTCGATTCGATTCGTCAGGTGGTGATGGAGTCCGTGGAAACCCATCGCGCGGATCTGATCGTGACGACCGGCGGAACCGGCCTTTCGCCGCGTGATATCACGCCCGAAGCTTTGAAAGGCATTTGGGATCGTGAGGTGCCTGGCTTCGGCGAGCTTCTGCGCAGTTCCGGTGCGCGGCATACGCCCCTGGCTTTTTTAAGCCGCTCGGGTGCGGGCATGATTGGATCGAGTCTTGTCATCATGCTGCCAGGCAGCTTGAAAGCCGTGAAAGAAGGATTGGAGGCACTCCTGCCTCTTCTGCCGCATGCCTTTCATGTGACGCGCGGTGGACGCCACGACAACCAATCTTGACGAGGATACGCGCATGCTGAGCTATACCAAAGCCCGGGCGATGGTGGAAGAACGCGGTCATGAGCGACAGGCCTCACGGTTTGAAGATCGACGCGCTGTGCCGCTATTTTCAGCCCAGGGTTTGATCCTGGCTGAAGACATCGTGAGCCCCGAGGCCGTGCCCTCCTTTGATAATTCCGCTATGGATGGCTACGCGGTAAGAGCCGCGGCGACCCATCATGCGAGCCCGGAAATTCCCGTAGAATTCGATGTGCTCGGAACAGTCGCGGCCGGTGATCAACCAGGAGCCTTCGATGGCGATGGCGTCGTCGAAATCATGACGGGCGCGCCCGTGCCCGCGGGTGTGTTCGATGCTGTCATTCGTGTGGAAGATACCGCGAAAATTCCCGAGGATAGTAAGGTCCTCATCAAACGCCCCGTTCACGCCGGCGATAATATCCGGCGGCGCGGTTCGGATTTTGAATGGAATCAAAAGCTGGCGGGTCCGGGCCAGGTGGTGACGCCGGAACTCATGATGAGTGCTGCGAGCCTTGGCCTCGATACGCTTCCCGTTCAGGATCCGGTGCGTATCGCGCTCCTGATCACCGGCCGTGAACTGAGTCGGTTTTCGGACAAGGATCTGGCGCCTGGTATGATTCGTGATGCCTCGGGCCCTTATCTGCAGGCGGCTTTGAATCGGCCTGATTTTGATCTGGTCGCGCATAAGATGCTGATTGATGATGCTGCGCTTTTCCAGGCGGAGGCTCTGAAGATTCTGGAGCTGCAGCCGGATATCATCATCAGCACAGGTGCGGTGTCGATGGGCAAATACGATTTCATCAAAGACAGCCTGATGGAGCTGGGCGCTGAGCTGCATTTCCATAAGGTGGCCATGCGTCCCGGCAAGCCTTTGCTCTTCGCTGAGTGGCGCAATGGACCGGTGTGGTTTGGTCTGCCTGGCAATCCGGTTTCGACCGTTGTGGGCTGGCGTTTTTTCATCGACCCCTATGTGCGCGCTCTCAGGGGCCAGGGCCCGGAAAAGCCCATGCCGGCGCGTCTTGTGAAGCCCTATAAAAAACCAGAGGGATTGACCTGCTTTTTGAAGGCAAGGTCTGAACTTGTGGAAGGGACTTTTCGGGTCGAGATCCTGGAAGGCCAAGGGTCATATATGCTGAGCCCGCTTTTGAAAGCCAACTGTTGGGTGGCGCTTGAAAGCGAAGCTGAGTTTTTGGAGCAGGATGCTCTGGTTTCTGTTTATCCTTTATCGGCTTTAAGTTGAGGACTATCCCATGCTGGAAATCAATATCCGACTGTTCGGAGCCTTTCGTGATTTCGCTCAGAATCCGCTGGTGTCGTTTGAATGCGCCCCCGGCACGAGCATAGCGGAACTGCGCCTGCAGATGGAGTCACGGCTTGAGAATATGCGGCCCGGTGCCGGTGTCTCGGGTCTTTTGAAGCAATCGGTCTTTGCTGATGAGCGTCAGGTCCTGGGCGAGGAGTTTCGTTTGGAGCGGAGTCAGGAACTGGCGATTATTCCGCCCGTGTGCGGGGGCTGATCACGCGCGGCGTTCCAGAATCGCGCGGATGCGGTCCATGACCTTGGCCGCTTCCATGACCAGAAGTATAAGGTCACGGGCTTTCACTGGTTTTTCAAGGTAATCGAAGGCTCCCATGGACAGCTGCTGCTCGCGGGCTGTCTCGTCCGGTTTTCCAGTCAGGAAAATCACCGGAACATAGATGGAGCGCTGGCGAATGATGCGGAAGAATTCGACGCCGCTCATCTCGGGCATGTGATCATCGAGGATGATGACGTCCACCGAATTATGAAAGAGCGCTTCCAGCGCTTCCCGGCCGTTGGAGGCCGTCAGCACTTTGAATTTGGTGAAGCGCTGCAAAGCAGTCTTGGTGATTTCAACAATATCGTCATTATCATCAACCACAAGAATGGTTCCTGTGATGTCCTTGTTTTCTGCAAGGATCTGATCGAGGGTCTTGTTTTCCTTCCGTGCGCCCATGGCTGCACCTCCAAACCATGCTTCGGTAGGAATTCCGAAGAATTGAGACCTCACACAAGAGTCCGAATTCCTAGGACGACAGATTTGGCACGAATCCCTTGTGTTAGCGTTTTATTTAGGAATTTCCGAGAGTTGCTAGTGGGTAAAACTATCCCATCATCGGCTTTTTTGCGCCATTCCGGTATAATGGAAAGGAAAAGTAAGATTTTCCGTTCGGACACAGGTGGGTACATGAACCGTTCAAGGCGCTTGTCCTTTATTCTCGGATCGTTTGCGACGCTGCTTGTGGGCAGTTGTGAATGCCAGCGTGCGGAGTCTCAGGCTCGCGCTTATGCTGCGCGCACAGGACCCGCGATCTATGCCACGGACCTTGTGGAGCTCGAGGATATCCGTGATTTCTATAAGCGGGTTTTTGGTTTGGATAGCTACACCACGGCCTGGAGCGAGCTGGATAAGTTCCGCAGCGGGACGGTGGCGACCACGCGGATTCCTTATCAGGATACCTGGTATCCCGAGCGCACCGGCGGTACCAATGTTCCCGCGGGAACGAACAGTGCGCTCGCCAAATATGATGCCGCCTTCAACGGTGGGCAGAATAAGGCGGTGCAATGGGAGCGCGACAATCATAATCGACCAACTCCCAACTGGTATGGGCATTGTAACGGCACCGGGGTCACGGTCACCCGCTTTCAGAATCCGGTCCGCAATGTAACGCGTCCCCGGGGATGTACAGCGGGGACAACGGGCTGCGTGGAGTTTACGCCGGCTGATATTCGCGCTTTGCTTTCTGAGATGAATATGAATGCGAAGGCGAAATTCATTTCCGGCAATCGTTGCCGCGCGACCTTTGATCAGATCAGGGCACGTCCTGTGCAGCGGGCCAATCCCCAGGTGATGGATGAGTGTGATGATGTGAACCCGGGAAGCTTTCATGCGGCTCTGGTGAATTTCATCGGCCGGCAGAAGCAGCCTTTGGTCTTCGATGAGCATCAGGATGAAGAGGTCTGGAACTATCCGATCTATTCCTATGATTACACGGCCGAAGGGCCTTTGACAGCCGATCAGGCGATCGCGGCCTTGCGAAATTCGATACGCGATCCCAATAATACCGCTGTTTCCGCTTTTCCGCCGATGGATAGCTGGATTTTCAATCCGCGCGCAGTTTCCTTTATGCGGGTCAATCTGAATCTTGCATATCGCGAGGCCACCTTTGATAATGCGGGGGCTGGTACCAAACCTGCGCCGCGTATTGCGAGCTATGAGTATCTCCTGGAGCTGGATGCGAACAACAATGTGATTGGTGGCGAATGGATGGGGCCGTCCCGCACCTATCATCCCGACTTTGTGTGGATGCCCTTTGAGCCGTCGGAACCGACCGGAGATGATTCACGGGGGAATGCTTTCCTGAGTAATACGGAAGTTGTGAAAATTTGGGCGGATTCGGTTGGGTTTAATCCGGATGACCCTTTCCATGATAAGCCGAAGAATGCTTATGATGTGCGCTTCTTCCCGCCGAGTGACCTTGTCTGGGGGGCGGTGCGTGGCTATTATAGATTGCTGCTGGATGGGCGGACCACGGGAACTGCGTTTTTAGGGAAGAAAACCCATCTGCGTGTGGAGACTCAGGATATTTTGAAAGGCGATTCCACGGTTGAAGTTTCTTTGAACGGGCAGCCCCTGCCAGCCGGGAGTTTTCAGGATGGGAAGATGGATATACTCTTCGATGCACCGCCTGGGATCAATCTTTTGACTTTGAGGTGGACCTCGGGTCGGGTGGATACGAGTGAGTTGAATTGGGATTTCCGGTTCTATGCTATGTGATATGTGCTGGTGATGGGATGAGAAAGCCTGCGGTGTGAATCGCAGGCTTTTTGTTTGGTGGTTGGCTTTGGGGGATTTATGCGACTCTATGCGATGGCACGGCCTGAGCGTGGAGCGAGGGTCTGTGCGAATCCTGATTTTTGATGACGACGTTCCATTTACGGCAGGGAAATGATCATAGGCGTGTGCTCGCTTTCGCATTGCGGAAACTGTGATTAATGAATAGGATCGGGAGGCTATTTCCATAGGAGCCTATCATGATCCGAACAATCTTAATGGTTCTGCTCGCGCTGTTTATGATCGGCGGTGGAATCAATCATTTCCTGACCCCCGAATTTTATATGCGCATGATGCCGCCTTACATTCCTGCGCCGGAGTTCATGGTCGCTTTGAGTGGTGTCATTGAAGTGGCTCTGGGGGTCGGACTATTGATCCCCAAAACGCGGGTGTTGGCGGCCTGGGGAATTGTGGCTCTTTTGATTGCGGTGTTTCCTGCGAATATCCATATGTATGTGAATCGGGACCAGTGGCCTGAAGTCCCAGGTTTTGTCACTTTGATTCGCCTGCCGTTTCAGTTTATTTTTATAGCCTGGGCTTGGATGTTCACGCGTAAAGGGCAGCGAGCATGATGCGGATAGTTTATGGTTTGGGTCTGATGGCCGGGCTTTTGTCGTGCAAAACGACCCATCCTTCGCAGCTGCAGCACGATGAGGGGCGGTTTTTGAATCACCCGAGTGGCTGGCAGTGGCTGGCCGTGGATCGGGCGGAGTTTTTGGCGATGAATGCCTATCGCCTGAATTTTTTGGGCAAGGTGCCGGTTGGGGCCGAGGACCCCAGGCAGAAGAGGGCGGAAAGACTGCTGCAGGAACTCGTGACAGGCGTGATGCAGAATCATCCTGAATTGGCTGCTGTACCGCCTCTGAATGTGATCCTGCTGGCCGAGCGGGAAGGACCGCCTGATGGGAGTTTGAACGCAGCGGCCTGGGATGGGGAGCGTTGCTATGCTATTCCGCTGACGCAGATGGATGCGCCGGCGGACGCGGGAACAGGGGATCTGCGTTTAAACCCGGCAGCTGGAATGATAGAGCAGCAGTGGAGCGCTTGTGATCAAGCGGTTCCGGTGCCGTCCACGCAATTGGACTCGCTGCGCGATTGGCTTCAGTTTCATGTGCCTGGCTGCAAGCTGGATGTGAAGGGGAATGGCCTTCAAACTCAAGGCTGCAATCTTTCGCTGGCTCAGGGTCAATCCCTTTCTTTGCCGCAGATGGTGAACTGGATCAGCGTTGATATCGGACTTCTGGCTCAATTTACTGATGCCGAGGTCAAAGGGGTGCTGGCGCACGAGATATCGCATTATTACCTGGCTCACAGCGTGCAGCCGCCGCGCCTCTATAATTATTTTTTCAAAAGCGACCAGAAACGCTTGCAAAAGCCTCTGCCGGATCCAGGATCGCAGGATATTGCGCAGCGATTGCGTGCAGCAACCAAAGCTCTGCGGCCCGATCGGCCGGTGACAGGGGCGCGTTATCATCCCCTGGTTTTGGCGATCGCGGGGGAATCGTATCTCGGTTTGAATTTTGGTAGCAAAGGATACTGCCGCGGACGCTGGTTTAAAGATCTTGCGTGCACCAAAGAGTGCGATGCTCTGCAGGCTTTGGGTGAAGATCGTGGGTATTTTGATCTTTTGGATGCGATTCAAAATTTTGAAGGGATTTATGCCCCGGCTTCCTATCTGAGCGCAGAAAAAGTCGCGAACAGTTGCCTTGCGTCTTTGAAATTCAAGAGCCTGGAAGCTCAGCAGGGTTTTTTGAAGGCTTTGAACGGACAGCAGAGTGTGTTGGAACTGCCGATTGATGCAAAACTGCATCCGAACCTTGATGCCTATTTCCAGGATCTTGCGCCGCGTTGGTCGAACCTTATTGAAAAGCATAATGAGTCCCCGTCGCAGCTGATTCAAAGTGAGGCTATAGATCAGGATCTTGGCTTCTACACGCGTGAAGTGGAAGCCGATGAGCTGGGACTTGAGATCTATCGCCGCATTGGAGAAGACCCCCAGGTCATGATCGAAGCCTTTATCAAGGTGGCGGAGGATGATGAGGCCGCCGGAGTCTGGCCTGCCTGGGGCGAGGTCGGCGGTCAGCAGTGCCGCCGTCTTCTGAAAGAGCAGTGGCCGCAAAGGCCGCCCATTGCTCGTTTTACGGACGATCATTTGTCACCGTGCTACCGCGCATTCAATATTGCGGCTGAGTTGAAACGTCACCCTGTACTGAAGCCCTGATCTGGCTGAGGGGCACTTGCATCACCCCCTGATATCTGTTATCTCCGCAAACCCGGGTTCAAAAAACCGGGTTCACTAAGGAAAGGATGACAGATATGAAATTTTTATTCGCAGGGATTCTGATAACCAGTCTCGCTCCTGTGGCGCTTCATGCTGGTGCTGTAGAGGATGCGAAGAGCATTTGCTCGATCGTGGATCGCTACACTCAGGGCAGCTATCATTACTTTGAATGCCTGGATCGCGCGGAATTAATAAATACGAAACTGAATGTGACCGACACGATTGATTATGTGTGCTCGGTGGTCGATACCTTTTATAACCTGGATGCTGAAGACAAGATCCGGTGTTACAAGGATGCCCAGGCTTTGTTGAATCCTGAGCCTTTGGCCTGCTATCCTGAGCAGGATGTTCTGAGCAGCAAGTTTGAAAGTCCCGAAGGTTTTGATCCGGATCTGGTTGCCGGTTTCCGCGCTCTGGCGATTGAATCGGATAAGGAATACAGCGCAAAAGTTTACGGCAATAACGGTCTGGTTTCGGATCTGCAAAAAGCCGAAGAGGGATGTTTCAGCGAGGCTTATGCGGTTTCTCTGGATGGTCCCAACCCGTTTAAAGACGCTTTGAAAGAGTGCGTGTTCACGGATATCAATGCCTATTCGGGACCTGCTGTAACAGCGGATGATCAGGAAGAGCTGGCGGCATCTTTTGTGAAGAAATACTGGGAGCTTTACCGCTTCCGGAAGATCGTGAATGCAAGCCTGCAGAATGATCCGATCACGGCCTTCAACACCCGTTGTGTCGTGGAGGTTCGCAGTCGTTCAGCCGGACTGCAAAACCAGAGACTTTACCTGGCAGGTTATACCATCGACTGATCAGGATACCTTGGGGAGGCGCTCATCCCAGCTGCTTTCCGGCCAGCTGAGGCGCATTTCAGTGCCAGGGCCATCGGGATTATCGGCAAGGCTGCAGTGGCCATCGAGCTTCTGACAGTTCTGCCGAATCGCGGAGAGGCCAAGCCCACGGCCGCTTAAGGTACTCACCATCTGGGTGGTGGAAATTCCGTCTTCGAAAAGCAGGGCCGCGAGCCGCTCGGGATCATCAGTGGAAAGCCCACGTTCGCGCGCCATTTTTTTAATGTGGTCCCAATTCAATCCCGATCCGTTATCGCGAAGACTGAGATGGAAGGCCCCTGCGTTTTCATAGGCCTCGATTTGCAGTCGCGCTTCATGCTTTTGACTGCGGATAAATCCATGATCGAAGCTATTGGTGATGGCATGGACCAGGATCTCTCGCAGCATTTTTAAACGCTTTTCCGTCCACGCCTGATACCGATCGACGACCTGAATCTCCTTCAGCGTAATCCCATGCTGCGCAAGAGTGGGGCGCAGGCCACCCAGGATTTCACTGCTGAGGGCCAGAAGATCCTGACCGGCTTCGGGCTGAATCTGAGGGCCGATTTCCTGGGCCACGGCAAAGTAATTCTGAAGAGTTTCTTCCAAGGGATTAAGAGCATCCCGGATCAAGGGGGCTTCGCTCTCGATGACGGATGTTTCAAGCTGATGGATGGCATCACTGAGTTTTTGCAGGCCCAATGTGCGCGCTATACCCTTTTGAGTATGAAGCCAGACTTTGTCTTTCAGAATATCACGGTTCTGGAGACGGGCCTGAATATCCTTCAGAAGGTTCAGAGCCCTTTGCATTGAAACCCGACGTAGCTCGCCAATCAATTCATGGAAGGCGCTGTTTTTCTTGCGTTCCACCCGCACTTCCTCTTCCAGCTCCAGATGCCGCGAGATATCGACGATGGTCAGAATCAAATCCTCGACCTTCTGATGCCTAATGGTCGGTTGCCAGGCCAGCGACAGAACCTTCGTCCCGACCTTGATCTGCTGGGGCAGGTGCACTCCGTTGAATTCCCAGTTGTCGGCATGTTCACCGAGTATGGTGTTGAGGCACTCTTCGATCACCCGGATCTGATCGGTGGGAAGCTGCGCATGACCGAGGAGGATAGGCAGAATCTCCTGACCGACGAGGCTGTCGTCGCGGCCCAAAAAGGTGCTGGTGGCGCGGGAATAATAGGGCAGAATCTTGCGGCCCTTGCCGATGCGCACAATCCCTTCGTTGATGGTGTCGAGAATCTCCTGGAGGACCTTTTGTTTTTCCAGGGCCTCGTGGCGTTTGCGAATGTAAAGCAGGGCCAGAACCAAAAGACCGAGGATCAGGATGGACAGTAGAATCAAAAGACGCTGAATACGCTCGACGCGTTCCAGTTCCAGGGTTTTGGCCTGGTTGATGAGTTCGAGCTGATTTTTCTGTTCTTCGATACGCTTCAGATCGAACTGAGCGGCCATCTTCTGGCTGATGTCGGCGTTTTGCTCTTCATGATACTGGTTGGTGAGTTCCACCAGCTTACGCAGAGCCCGCAGTTCTTCAGATGGTTGCGCCCGGTGGCGGGCGAGGTCTGCCTGGAGCTCATACCAGGTGCGCTTATTGCTGAGTGACGCCTGGCCCGGGAAATCACGGATCTTTTCGCAGGTTTCCCATGCCTTGTCGTAGTCCTTCAGCTTGATGTAGGTCTGGCAAACATTGAACATGAGTTCGGAATAGTAGAGTTTGTTATCGCCATTCCCTTGCCAGAATTCTGCGGATCGACGGAAATAATGGAGGGCCTCGCGGTAGTTCTGGAGCTTGAAATACGCTCCCCCTAGGCTGTCGGAAACGTACTTGGAATAAGGCATATCAGGCGTGTCGGGGAATTTTTCGATCAGCTGCAGACCCAGGCGAATGGCTTCCTCGGGTTTGATCAAGGCGTATAGGCCGGTCAAGGAGTTATTGTAGTTAAAGGCCAGGAAAGTTTTGTCATGGGTTTCAAAGTAAGCGATGGCTTCCTTGATCAGGGCTATTCCTTCATCGTGACGTTTATAGAAGTCAGAGGCGAAGAAGGAACCAACGGCAGCTCTGGTATTGTAGTAAGCGAGGCCACGCGGAAGTTGCTGATAGATTTCCTGAAGGCGCTTGACGTTCTCCACCACGGCGCGATAATCGGCTTCGCGGTTGGCGAAGTAGGTGAAAAGTTCAAGGGCGTAGGCTTCCATCGCAAGGTTTTTGTGGGCGACTGCGGTTGCAATGGCCTTCATATGTGAGGCCCGTGCGTCCTGGGACTTCCCCTGAAATTCCATGGCGACACCTGCCAGGGAATAAAGTCGAATCCGCTCGACCGGGCGATCGACTCTATCGATCACGGCCTGGCCCCGCTGCACCCATTCCCAGACTGTTTCGGATTTGCCGTAAAGACCAGCGGATTCCGCGATGACAACGCTTAGTCCTACGATATCTTCGGGAACCATGGATGCGCCCTGGGCTTTCCATAATGCAGTGCCTTCACGAACAACGGCCGCAGGGTTGATGAAGGTGCGTTCGTCAAAGTCGGCGATTTTATCGGCAAAGGGAGTGGGCTGGCCCTTGGCCTGCAGCAGCATGGGCCCGGCCCATAGCCAGGTGATCCAGATCCAGCGATAGATAAACGCAGATTCGTGCAAAGCGTTCGCTCCCCAAAAGGACTCTTTCTTTTCGGTATGAAACGTACAGGTATGATTGGAAACGGAGGGGGGGTGCGGAAGGAGAGGGGAAAAAGCAGGATTTTCGCGTTTTTTTAAGGCGGTCCCCTGCCGGGGATGACGGCACGCAGGAAGAGGTCCCCTGCCGGGGATGACGACACGGGGATGACGACACGGGGATGACGGCACGGTCCCCTGCCCGGGATGACGAGAGTCGCATGCCGGCAGGGGCTGGCCTATGAAATCAAAGCTGCATCTTGCCGAGAGCTTCGTCATCAACCTTGACCTGAGCTTTGTCACGCAGGCTTTTCACAAGGTCGGTGCGGGCATTCATACGAATTTCCTGCTCGACGTCAGCTTTCTTGTCTTCGAATTTCACGCTGTCACCACCGCGAACGTCCACCACCTTGATGATGTGATAGCCGAACTGGGTTTTGATCAGCTGAGGATAAACGTTGCCTTTTTCCGTGCCGAACGCAGCTTTTTCAAACTCAGGAACCATGCGGCCCTGCTTGAACCAGTTGAGGTCGCCACCTTTGGATCCGTTTTTCTCGGTCGCGTATTTTTTCAGGTTGTCATCGAAGTTGTTCTTCGCTTTGACTTCCTTCAGAACTTTCTCAGCTGTGGCCTTGTCTTTCTCAGGGAAGAGAATGTGCTGAGCCTTGACTTCCTTCTCGGTGAACTTGGCTTTGTTCTTCTCGAAATATTCTTTCAGCTTGGCATCAGTGCTGTTGTCGGCGATGTATTTTTCCAGATAAAGCTTGGCGAGGATATCGCGCTTGGCGGTCTCGACCAGAGCCTTGAAGCGATCGCTGTCGTCGATGTCCTGGTTCTTGGCTTCCTGGGCAAGAAGGGTGCTTTCGATGATGTGATCGAGGAATTGTTTTCTGATTTCAGGGTTACCCTTGACCATATCGGCCTGAGGACCCAGCTGCGCAAGAGCCTCCTTGTATTGATCTTCGGACAGACCTTTGCCATTGATGGTGGCAACGTCTTTGGCCATACCGATCGAGGAGAAAGCCCAGGCGGCGAGGGTCAGCGTTTGCAAACTTTTTTTCATGCACATTCCTTTCCTATATTATCGAATGTCAGCCGAGAGTTCCTCTTTCAGCTGGGTTAGCAGGGCTTCCACTTCCTTTTCCACGTCTTTATCGGTCAACGTCTTGTCGTCAGCCTGGAAAACGAGACTGAAGGCCATGCTTTTCTTGCCAGCAGGGATATTGGTGCCCTGATACACATCAAACAGATGCTGTTCACGCAGATATTTGCGGCGCTTGAATCCTGCAAAACTTTTCATGAAAGCATCGTAAGTGACGGCTTCCGGAACCACCAGAGCCAAATCACGGGCAACCGCTGGGAATTTGGCAGAGCCTGACGCGTAGCTGCGTTTGACATGCCATTCTTCCAGCAGGACCTCAAGATCCACTTCAAAGACCACCGGCGTATGCTGGAAGTCGAGACCATAAGCTTTCGCCGTCCTGGGATGCAATTGGCCCAAATACCCAAAGAATTTGCCGCGTGGTGTCCAGATCGCAGCGGCCGCGCCCGGATGCAGCCAGGGAAAGTCCTCGGCCTGAATCGGTTCAAAACGCAGGGACTGGACCCCGAACGCCGACGTCCATTGCATTAAAATTTGTTTCCCGTGGAAAAAGTCGACCTTCTGTTCTGGCTGATTCCAGGTCTTTTCCGCATAAGGCTGATCCAAAATGGCTGCGACGCGGTTACGTTCGATCGGCCGTTCGTCGTCACGAGCCTTGGACGGAACATGACCACCCTGCTCCTGAACATGAGCCCAGGCGGCGGAGAACGTGCCATTGAATTTCTGCGGCTCATGGAAGGTGCGGGCCGCTTCGAAGAGCTTCACGCCCTGACGCCCGTGCCGGCGGTTTTCCAGAACGGACGCAATCAAACCGGGAAGCATGGTGGTCCGCAAAAGGCCTTGGGTTTCGACCAGAGGATTCGCCAGACGCACAGCCGCAGCCAGCGGATGACTGTCTTTCACGCCCATGTTTTCCAGGTCCCCACCATGCATGAAGGGGAAGGTGATCACTTCGCTCAGGCCTGTGGTGGCGAGCGAGATCTTATTCTGGTCCAGGAAGTCGATCAGAGGATGCTCAGGCAAATGACTGATCTGCATCTTCGGAAGCTTCAAAGGGATTTTGTCAAAGCCGTAGACGCGGGCGAATTCCTCGATCAGATCGATTTCACGCTCGATGTCGTGACGCCAGCTCGGAATGTTGAAGAGCAGACGTTCGTCCTTGTGATCGATGAGTTTGCAGCCAAGCGATTCCAGGATGCCGACGACAGTGTCCTTGTTTACAAGCGGCAAAGCGGTGATCTGCTTCAAGCGCGGCAGGCGCAGGGCCACAGTCCCTTGCTTCATCGTCTGCGGATAAACGTCCACGGCCTGGCCTGCGATCTCTGGCAGGGGAACGTCCACGCCCAGTTCGCGAAGTTCTTCGGCGCCCTGATAGATCACTTCCGCCACGCGGCGCGCGACCCAGGGAAGATTCTGAACATCAATACCACGCTCGAAACGATGCGAGGCCTCGGTGTGCAGCGCGTAACGTTTCGAAGTCTTGCGGACCAAAGTCGGATTGAAATGCGCGACCTCGATGATGATGTTCGCGGTGTCGGCTTTGACTTCTGAGTTCTCGCCGCCCATGACGCCGGCAAGGCCCACAGCCTTTTGCGCATCGGCTATCACGATATCCGTGGCAACAAGCGTCCGCTTTTGTCCATCGAGCGTGGTCAGCTCTTCGCCTTCCTTCGCCCGACGCACCTGAATGACTTTGCCCTGCAGATCGCGTTCATCGTAGGCATGAATGGGTTGACCCGATTCCAGCATCACATAGTTCGTTGCGTCGACGATCAGGTTGATCGGCCGCATGCCCGCATGCTGCACGCGTCTTTGCAGCCATTGAGGCGAGGGAACGGCTTTCACGCCGCGCACATAAAGAGCGCAGAAACGCTGGGATTCCCCATTGCTGCTCAGCTGGACGGTGACATGCGAGGAGCTTTGCAGAGATTCCTGCGAACGCTTCGCCACTGGAGCTGGAATTTTCAAAGGACGTTTGAGGCGCGCGGAAAGATCACGGGCCACACCGATGATGCCGAGGCAATCACTGCGGTTTGGCGTCAGACCGATTTCGATCACCGTATCATTCATCGCATAATAATCCTGGATCGGCGTGCCGAGGGCAGCCGAAGCCGGCAGCTCGATGATGCCATCATGCGACTCGGAAAGTTTCAGCTCCTGCTCACTGCAGAGCATGCCGAAGGAACTTTCCCCGCGGATTTTACTTTCCTTGATTTTGAAATCACCCGGAAGAACAGCGCCGATGCGGGCGACCACGACCTTGATGCCATCACGGGCATTGGGAGCGCCGCAGACGATTTTCAAAGGTTCGCCGGAACCCACCGACACCTGGCAAACACGAAGTTTGTCCGCATTCGGATGCTGCTCCGCTTTCAGAATTTGCCCGACCACGACATCGCCTTTGAGAGGTTCGATGCGTTCGATGCCTTCGACTTCAAGACCGAGCTGGGTCAGTTCGTGACCGAGTTGTTCAGGAGTCAGATCTTTGATATCAATATAATCATTCAGCCATTGCAATGAAATACGCATGTCTTGCGAGTCTCCGCTCAGGGATGGGTCGGGAATTGGCCAAGGAACTGCTGGTTGCCCTCGAAGAGCTGCCGGAGATCCGAGAGGCCGTAACGCAGCATGGCGATCCGATCGAGGCCAAAGCCGAAGGCGAAACCCGTATAGGCTTCGCTGTCGTAACCCACCGCTTCGAACACATTGGGATGGATCATGCCGAGGCCGCCGATTTCCAGCCAGCCGGTATTCTTACAGATCCGGCATCCCTTGCCACGGCAGCTCACGCACTGCAGATCGAACTCCGCGCCGGGTTCCACGAAGGGAAAAAAGCTTGGACGGAGACGCGTGGAAAGATCCTGGCCGAAGACGGCTTTCAGGAGCTGATCGATCACGCCCTTCATATCGCCCATGTCGATGTTCTCATCGACGATGAAACCTTCCACCTGATGGAACATCGGCGTGTGGGTGATGTCGCTGTCGCAGCGATAGGTGCGGCCCGGGGCCACGACGCGCAGAGGCGGCTTTTCATGCATCATCGCATGGATCTGGATATTCGATGTGTGCGTGCGCAGAATCGTTTTCGCGCGATCGCCGATAAAGAAGGTGTCCTGCATGTCGCGCGCAGGATGATCGTCCTTGAAGTTCAAAGCGCCGAAGTTATAAAAATCGAGATCGACTTCAGGACCGTCGTAAACGGTGAAGCCAAGACTCCGGAACGCATCGAGAATGATGCGGCGCATCAGGGTCACAGGATGCAAGGAACCTTTGTTCTGCATCGCCGCGACCGGCAGGCTGACGTCAAGACGCTGCGCGGCCAGGGATTGGTCGAGTGCGCCTTCTTCCGCGGAAGCCCGCAGGGTTTCGAGCTTGTCCTCGATGCCTTTGCGCAGTTCGTTGATGATTTTACCCGCGCCTGGTTTGTCTTCCTTGGACATTTCCTTCAGCGTTTCCATCAGGGCCGTCACCAGACCCTTGCGCCCCAGATACTTGACCTTCAGATCTTCCACCGCGCGGGAATTCAAAGAAGCGTCCTTCGTATCCTCGTGAAAGGCACTCTTGATTTCCTCGATGCGCTGTACGCATTCATTGAGCTTGGACATTTTTAACTTTCCAATAGTAAAACAGCGGGATATGGCCTTACCGGCCACGCCCCGCTGGATCTTGCGATAAGAGAGCGGCTGCTTTCACACGGCCTTAAGTGCTTCGCCCAATCGCTTCAAACCTTCAATCAACTGCTCATCGGCAACAGCATAACTGAGGCGCAGGAAACCAGGAGCACCAAAGGCCTCGCCCGGAACCATCGCGACATGATGGGCTTCCAGCAATTTCGCACTGAAAGCGAGGCTATTATCATTGGCATAGAGAGGGGATTTTGCAAGGACTTTTCTGATGTCGATAAAGATGTAAAACGCACCATTTGGCGGCATCATATCCACCCCTGGCATTTCGCGCAGAAGCCGGATCGCCATGTCCCGACGGGATTTCAGAAGACCCATTTTATCCTTGGTCGCATCTGCGCCCATGCTCAAAGCCTTGACTGCGGCTTCTTCAATAAAGGCGGGAAGACAGGTCGAGGACTGGGTTTGCAGCGTGCGCACCATGTCGGCGACCTTGTTCGGGCCGGCCATGTAACCGACTCGCCAACCGGTCATGGCGTAACCTTTGGAAAGGCCGTTGACCAGGATATAGCGGTCTTTCAGCTCGGGGCAGAGGGTGGCCATGGATACGGCTGGAAAATCGTAGGACATATACTCATAGATTTCGTCCGCGATGATCCACCAGGGTTTGTCGGCCAGGTACTTGCCGAGCTGGCGCAATTCGGCCTCGGGAATGGTATAGCCGGCCGGATTGTTGGGCGTCGTGATGATGATGGCCTTGGTGCGCGGCGTGACATAGCGTTCAATCATGTCAGGCGTCAAACGCGGCGCATTGTGATCTTTGGGATAGGGAATCACCACCGGCGTGCCGCCCGCAGCGATGACGTGTTCTGTGTAACTCACCCAGTAAGGTGCGGGAATCAGAACTTCGTCGCCTTCGTTGATCAGGGCCAGGGCCAGGTGGAAAAGAATTTCCTTGGCGCCGACACCGGCCACGATTTGGCCTGGCTGATAGCTCAGTTTGTTGTCTTTTTCGAGTTTCTGACAGATCGCCTTGCGCAGAGGCAGGCTGCCCCCCGCGGCACTATATTTGGTTTTGCCCTGATTCAGAGCCTCGATCGCCACGTCGACGATGGGCCTTGGCGTGGGAAAGTCCGGCTCACCCACTGAAAAGTTGATGACCTTATGACCTTGATCCGCCAGTTCCTTGGCTTTGGTGTTAAGGGCCACAGTTGGGGACGGTTGAAGCTGCGAGATTCGTTTTGAAAGGGACAATTCCATGGTGAAAACCCTGTGCGCGGAAAGGTTTTTGTTGCCCCTATTAAGCAGAGGTGCAGCGGGTCTTACAAGTGCTTTCCGGGGAGGACGTTTTGGCCAGCTCCGAAGCGGTGGCTCGCGTCTGAAATCTGAAGAGGGAAGAGGAGGAATGCGCCGGAATACGACGTATCTGATTTGCCAGGGAACCCACCACTCACTAGGTGGGTGCCTTACCACGCGCTTCAGGCTTCCTCAAATTGAAAGAGGCATGCTCACCACGAATGGACCCAGGCTCCCTGATTTAAAAGCATCGGTTCACCTGCATCAACCAGTACGATGCCGACACATTCCAAGCGAGTTTCTAACACAAGATGAGGGTCGGGAGTATAGTTTTTTTTTGAAGGAAAATTTTCGCGGCTCAGCAGGCCCGATATGTCCTCTGGAAATTTAGGAATTTCTTAGAACATTGAAAAGTGAGACCGCTCATGTTCAAATACTTCTTTACAAATCAATCGCGATTTTTCTCGAAACAGGACTGCCTGCATAAAAGAATGGAGCTGCGCGCATGCAAACCCAGGTCGATCTTTTTAATCCCCGAGCCTTGCAGATGTCAGTCCTGGTTACGCCCGATATGGCGAATTTTTCGGGCCATATGCACGGTGGAGATCTGCTGAAATATCTTGACAAAGTCGCCTATACCTGTGCCATGCGCTATGCCGCAAGCTATGTCGTCACGCTTTCGGTCGATAAGGTTTTATTTAAACAGCCGATTTACATTGGTGAGCTTTTGACGTTTCTGGCCCTTGTGAATTATACGGGCAAGACTTCGATGGAGATTGGAATCAAGGTGATTGCGGAAGATTTGGTGAAGAAAAGCCAGAGGCACACCAACTCTTCGTATTTCACCATGGTCGCCCTGGATGAACAGGGTCATCCGAAGCCGATTCCACCTTTTGTTCCTGGGACGCCGGAAGAGGCGGCGCGATTTGAGCGGGCGAAACAGCGGAAAGAAGCCAGTCTGAAAGAAAGCCGCGATTAAAAAAGAAAGGCCAGCATGCGCTCAAGGATTCTGGTGGGGTGTCTGATTTTTGGGATGTTTTCGCAAGAGGTCAGGGCCTACGAATGGGGCCTGGGAGCTGGACAGATTCAAGGCTGTCTGGCCCGTGCGGTGGATGAGGAGGCGCTGTGCTCAAGGGGACCGGCGGTGTCCGTGAGCTTCGGCCTGAACCTTTGGGGAAAGGGCTATCAACCCGATAGCCATGAGGCCGATGCTTTGCGCAGTGGGCCGAGCCTTTCCCATCTCGATGGCAACAGCTTCGGCAGTTTCTACACCAGCGCTGATCGTTGGGAAGAGGTCGTGCTCGTTGTTGTGGTTGGCCTTTTGCTGACGAGCGTGGTCTACGCCTTCATGTATCCTTTCTCATCGCGGGTGGATGTCGGAGTGGTCGGCCGCAGCGGTTGGCAGGAGCAATCCGGTGATGAGCTGGAGCTTTGGAGAAACGAAGCCGGCCTTTATATGCGGGCTTATCTTTCGCAGCACTTTCCTATGTATATTTACGGCAGCGGGCTCTTTTCCTACCAGAGCGTGACGCTGGGATCAGAAAAGGAAAGCCATCAGGTCTTCGTCAAAGGCCTCGGCCTTGGCTTCATGAGCCCAACGGCAGGCGGGTTTTATGCGCAAGGCATATGGGAGCGCAGCAGTTTTATAGATTCGAACCCGAAGGAAGTTTTGAAAGACTCGGGTGAGGTGAAGCTCTTTAAGAATTCTGTCGCCGAGATTCTGGATGGGGCTTACTTTGAACTCGGCTATATTTGGTACCTCTAATGACGCATCTATGGCATCATGGCGGACTTGCCGTGCTTGGGTAAGCGTCTTCCAATTGTGTTCGGGATTGACTCACGCTAGATTGGGGACCGCCTGATCGGGGGCTTTTGAACCTTTTTACGTGTGAGTCAGACATGACCGAGGCCTCGCAATCCATTGCCATCTATGTCGTGGCCACTCCGATTGGCAATCTCGACGATATTTCGCAGAGAGCCATGAAGATCCTTAAGAATGTGGACCTGATCGCCGCCGAAGACACCCGGCGGGCGCGACAGCTTTTACAGCAGATCGGCCGTGAGAAGGTCGAGCTGATTAGTTATTACGATCATGTGGAGCAGGAGAAAGCGCCTGTGATCCTGGATCGCCTGCAGAAAGAAAATCTCTCGCTGGCTCTGGTGTCGGATGCCGGGACGCCCTGCGTCTCGGACCCCGGATATCGGCTGATCCGCGAAGCGAAAAAGCGCGGGATTCCCGTGCATCCTATTCCAGGGCCCAGTGCTCTGACGGCTCTTGTTTCTGCGTCCGGTCTTCCGAGCGATCGTCTGCTCTTCGTCGGTTTTCTGCCGACCAAGAAAGCGGCCTTGGTGCGGGAAGTCGCGAGCTGGCGGATGATGCGGGCGTCGATTGTGTTCTATGAAGCGCCGCGGCGCCTGGATCAGGTTTTCAAGGTGATCGAGGAGCTTTATCCCAATGCCGAGCTGGTGGTCGGACGTGAACTGACCAAGCTGCACGAGGAAATTATCATGACCGATATTCAGGGGGCGCGGTCCTGGTGTCATGATCATGATTTTCTGAAGGGGGAAGCCACCGTGATGGTTTCGCTCGGCAAGGATAGTGAAACACCGGAAACTCAAGCGGCCGAAGCGGCGAGCGAAATCGCGTCGGAAGCGATGCAGCTCTTCCGCACAGGCGCGACGCTGAAGGATCTGCTTCAAAAATTCAAGGATCGGGGTCTGAGCCGCTCCGACCTTTACCAACTTTTGCTGGAAGCCAAGGAGGCAAGCGATGACGATACGTGATGGACAACCGAGTCCCGAGCAGGCCCGGAAAATGGCCCGGATTTTTGTGATTGCCACCCTTGTCGGTGGGCTTATGGTGTTTTTGAATGTGGCCATGCGGAGCTATAATATTCGGATGCAGCAGGCGGAGTTGAAGAAGCAGCAGGGTTCTGGAGAGATGACGACTCCGGCTTCGCCAACGGCCGTCCCCCAGGAGCAGGGGACTTCGGCGTCACCGGCGCCTGCCTCGCCATCGACTGTCCCCCAGGAAAAGGGGTCTTCGGCGTCACCGACGCCTTGAACGGAGGTCGATATCCCTTGGCATCCGGCAAGGGACGTCACCCAAGTTTACTATGACCTAAGTCGAATGCTGTTTCCGGCTTTGAAAAGAGCTGAACAGCATTTATTTTTTTCTTCCATCATTTCACGGGCCGTCGCCTCGGACTTAAGACCTGGTATCAGAAAATCATCAATCATTTCCATGCGCATGCCTTAAATCCTATGCAGTCTTCGCCGCCGCGCACCGAACAGGAAAGCAATCCGCTGGTGTGAATGACGAAACTTCTGACAGGAAGGTTTTTCATGGAAAAATTCAGGGCACGCAGTCTTTTGGAAGATGTTTACTTTTATAAAAAAGATCGAGAGCTGATCGAAAGGCTCAAGCAGCTGGTCATAGAGGAAGACGCGCTGCTCGCAAAAAGCCGGCATCATGCCCTGGAGGAAGAGCCGATTCTGAATCGAATCGAGACTTTGAAAAACTCAGCTTGAGTGTTTCACTTTGGGAGTGCCTGGCATGATTCAAAGCATTGCTTGCGGCTATTGGCAGCCGATTCTTTTACTTTTGGTATGGCTCTTCGGTTCGGCATGTTCTGACAAATCCAAATTCAAGAGTCATGTCGCAGAGGAGGCGACAGCCCCCGCTTTGCCAATGCCTCAGCCTCCCCCTGCTGCTGATTCAGGAGATTCGGGGAAAGAAAAGCCGCTGACGCTTCAGGATACGTTCAAAGTCTCGCTTAAGGTCGATATCGTTTTCGCTGTGGACACAAGCCCCACTATGGATGGCGAAATCGAAGCGACCAAGATGAATCTCGGGCGTCTGATTGCGGCCCTTAATGCCGGCAAGCTGGATCACAGGATTCACCTGCTCATGGATTCGGTTTTCCCATTGCCTGCCGGAGCCGATCCCAGGAAAATCGCGTTCGTTGCGCAAAGAGTCTATTCCAACGATGCCATATCCCGTTTGAATGCGCTGTTTGATGGACTCTTCGTGGCATCCTACGTCAATGATCAAAATATGCCTCTCGCAGCCCCTATCCCCTTCCGCGCCGATGCAAAGCCGGAAATCGTGGTCATCACCGATGACAATGGTCAGGGGATGGGAAATCTCGCGACGGACTTCAACACGAAATCACTTCTGAAAAACTACAGCTTCAATTCCATCGTGGGTCTTCCCAACTCCACTGTCAACGATAACTGCCGCCTGGCTTCAGTGGGCACAGAGTACATGGCGCTGAGCCAGAAGACAGGGGGATCCGTCCTGGATCTTTGCAGCACCGATTGGTCCAAGCTGATCACGCGGCTGTCGGATGACATCGTGAAGCGAAGCGTAAGTTTTGTCCTGAGTCAAACCGCCAGGAGCGTGCAGGATATTAAGCCGACGCTCGATGGGAAGCTCTTGGCACCCAATGAATTTTCTTACGATGCGGCCTCAAAGACCCTGACCTTGACGGCTGTGAATTTGATCAAGGATGGCTCGAACCTTACGGTGAGCTATGTCGTGAAATGAACCCTGAGCCCAAGTATCCGCCGCTCATTCCATAACCCTTGCTGGACTTTTGTCCCATTCAGCACTCCGGCTTAACCTGCAACGCCGGAGTGCTTTTTTATTTTCGGGATTTCAATGTGAATTCCTGCGGGGTGGAGTATTCCGGACAGCAAGGGGACGTCCGGAATACCGAGATGCGAGCCTTGCGACGGACGGGTTGGTGGGCTGCTTCCTCCTTCAGTTCATGGTAAAATCAAAGGACTGGGGCACCAGTCATCCCCCATATTCACCGTATCGGGATGAAAGCCATGCTTCTGCATGGGACAAAGGTCTTAATGGGTCATAAGCACTAGCGTTTGAGGGATTGTCAGGCACCATGAGCGATAAATTTGCAAGAAAGCAAAAATGGGCTTTGATCGAACTCTCGATCCTTTTCCTCATCCTATTGATCGGAGATCTTTGGCTTGACCTGGCCAATGGCATCACCCATTCGCATCTGGTCATTGAAGTGTTTGCAGGACTGACAGGTGGTGCCATCACGATTACCATATGGCGACGGCGCGTCGCTCCTTTGGTCGAGGAGCTTATTTCTTCGGAAAGGGGTCGGCAACACCTGGAGTCCCGTCTTGATGTCTGGAGCACGACGCTTGCCAATTACTGCCGCGATGTCCAAAAAACTATCGATATGCAGTTCGAACTCTGGAAGCTTACGCCGGCCGAAAAGGAAACGGCCTTCCTTCTGCTCAAGGGACTGAGTATCAAGGATATTGCGAGTGTCCGTAATGTTTCCGAGAAAACCGTTCGCCAGCAGAGCCAGGGAATCTATAGGAAATCAGGGCTTAAAGGCCGCGCGGAACTGTCGGCCTTCTTTCTGGAAGATATATTGAGCGGTGTGCCCGCGGCCAGCTGATCTGCCGTTTTTGGACTTGCCTCGACTCAGGATTATCCCTAGTATGGAAGACTGATAGGGAGTAGTTAATCGGGCCTGCCGATTGTGACGCCGACATACTGGAGCCATAGCTTCCGGCGTTACAGCAGAACTTTTTCAGTATCTGTCAACGAGACTGTCACAGCACATCGTGCCGTGGGTCTCGTTTTGTTTTTTTTGACCCACGGCTTATCACTAAGCATGGGAGTTTTTTTTCGATGGAAGCATTGTTTCAATCCTTCGGCCTCGTCGTCGCCTCCGAAATGGGTGACAAGACACAACTTCTGGCCCTCGTCCTCGCGCTGCGTTTCAAAAAACCCGTCATCGTCATGCTCGGAATCCTGGTGGCGACTCTTTTGAACCATGGACTGGCCACGGCCCTGGGAGGCTGGATCGGAAGTCAGATCTCGGAACGAACTCTGCACATTTCGTTGGCTGTCATATTTTTTGCCTTTGCCCTTTGGATCCTGGTTCCTGATAAATTGGATGATGATGATTCCGCGAAAACCGATCACGCGGCGAATGCTTTCTTCACCACCGTCGTTCTCTTTTTTCTGGCGGAAATGGGCGATAAAACTCAGCTGGCAACCTTGGCCCTGGGCGCTAAGTTTCAGATGCCGATCGCGGTCACCATCGGAACCACTATGGGTATGCTGGTGGCGGATGGACTGGCTGTTGTGTTTGGTGAGCGGCTGATCAAGGTGATTCCGATGAAGGCGATTCGCATCATCTCGTCGCTGCTTTTTGCAGCGTTTGGTGGCCTGATCCTCTGGCAGATGGGGAATTGATTTTCACTTCGCCGACGCGCGCTTGATCATGCGACGTTCGCTGTGAAACTGTTGGCGCAAATCTTCGGTTTCACGTCGATCCGCATCGGGTCCATAGAGGACATCCTGATATTTCCTGGACAGCCCCTCGATGCTTGCTGCTCTTTCAGGATAGTTCTGCGCGACCCTCGCAAGAAAATCCCGCATACCCTCATGGCTTTCCCGTTTGATCCCATGTTTTTCCAGATCACGGAGAAAAGCTTCCATCGCGGATTGCCAGATCGGGCGATTCAGGCGCTTTTTCTGCATGCGATAGATTTGAATCGGCAGGATCACCGTCATGATCGCAATCAGTATCATCCAAAGATATTCAAACTCCTGTGTCCACTCGCGGAGTTTTATGACGGCAAGGCGCAGACCGTAGGCGAACCATGCGGACGGCAGGGCGGTAACCCACACGCGATCTTCCGGTGGGACCTCGGAACGCGCCACGAGAGTCGGATCCACACGACGCCAGCGGCCGTCCCAGAAGACTTCCACCCAGGCATGCGCATCGCTGTCACGAACGAGAAGGAAATCACTGGCGCCGATGAAGACGCCGCCTTCATAACCTGTGACGACCCGGGCCGGTGTGCCGGCGAGCTGAAGCAGAGTTGCAAAAGAGGCCGCGAAGTGTTCACAGAAACCGCGGCGCTTCACAAAAAGAAAGTCATCCAGAGCATCCTCGCGATTCAAGGTCCCCGGCTTCAGGGTGTAGGTGAAGTCGCGCATCCTGTGTAAAAGGAAACGAACCTGCTCTTCGGCTTTCTTCGCTTTCAATTCGGTAACCAGATCCCGGGTTCGCGGGGAAATCTGGATTCGAAGGTCCTCCTGAACGGGAGGCTGTTCCACAAAGAAGCGATCCATCGGCGCGGCGCTGGCTTCGATCAACTCGTTCTGGGTTTGATAGATACGAAGATCAGGATGCCACCAGATCTTCGTGGCCTGGGTTCCTGCGCCGTGAACAGCAATCGTATGCTCCAAAAGCGGAAGACCCAAACCAAGGCGAACCTCAGGAATCATTTCATAAGTTAAAGGGCCAGCCGTGGCCCGCGGCGTATAATCCTGCATCTCGATCTTGCGTTTTTTCCGCCAGATCATGCCGAAGGATTCTTCGAGCACATTGCTGCGCCAGTAAAGTGGCTGTTCTCCCGGTTTTTCCTGCAGAAAACGCACGCGAAAAGCCACGCGATCCGAAAGGGCGAGGTTCGCAATACGACCGGGCTCCAGAATATCGGAGAGACCCGTGACAGCGTAGTCGGATGTCTGCGGGCGGATTTCCGGGAAGAAAAAATACACAGGTAAAAGCACAGCCGATACCGGCAGGGATATTTTCAGAATGTTCCGACCCAGAGGCCAAAGGGACAATAGAGCGGAAGGCGGCAGATGATGCAGGAGCAACGAGAAAAAGATGAGGACGGTCATGAAAAAGTACACGAAAAGAGGCAAAGGCGCCGACCGCATCACCAGAAGGGAAATCAGCATTCCATAGAACGCGCCATGCACCAACATCACCTGACGCAGGTGCGGTCGATCCATGATGAAAAGCATGGCGGCGATGCAGACGATCGACATCATGGATTCACGGCTGAAAATAGGAGCGCTGTCGAGAAAGACAAAGGCCAGGAGCAAGGATCCCAGCACGCTCAAAAGAATGCGCGAGGGCTGGCCCGTTCCCGAACGGATGATCCACCACTTCCAAAGGCCGAGTGTCGTCGCCGCGATGACAAGCCATAGGGGAAGCCCCTGCATCAGAAGAATGATGAGAAAGGCAAAGACGATCAGCGCGAAATTCTGCACGCCCATCATGCCGGCTCCTCGAAGCTGGCCAGACGAAAAAGCGCCGCCCGCAGCTGTTCTCGGCCGGATCCTTCTGGAAGGGTGAATTGAGGCAATTCCAGGGAAAACGGTCGATTCTGGGAGGCGCAGGCAAAGACCCAGACCGCAAGCTGCCGTAAACGCGCTTCGGTGTCGGTCGCGAGCACATCCTGATAGCGTAAATGAAGCGCTCCATCACCACGGCTGCCAAACTCCTTCAAAAGCAGCGGCTGACCGCGCGCATAGGCTTTCCAATCCACCTGTTTCAAAGACGCGCCGGGTTGATAAAGGCGATGGCCGACAAAATCCTCGCCGGTCAGATAGCGAAAACGTTCGCCTTCATCCGCCGCAGGCAAAGGCTGCTGACCCTCAGGCTTCGGGTAAACGATCAGTTTTGCATCCGTGAAAATCCATTTCCACGCGGAAAAAAGCCCGTAATAGCCGCGACTCTGAACCTTGATGCGCTGCAGGGGATAGACGCCGCGTGACTGGCATTGAATATCCAGAGGCACAGTCATGCTCGTCTTGAGTTCCTGAACAAAGGGCATATTGAGAAGCTTGAGTGTTTTCAGGGTAACCAGCGAAATGTTATAACGCGCCGGCAGCTGCCCATTCCGCAGAACGACCAGCACGCGGGCCGTTCCTCCCTCTTCACCCGGCTCGCTTTGAATGATGTCAGCGGTGACGCTATCCATGTTGCTGTTGGTCTGGATCATGGCCACCATACCCAGGACGATCAGGGTCAAACCCACAGTGTGATAAGGCCCGGAGTTGCGAAAAAAACCGAGGGCGAAGACATCGACGATGAGGGTGAAAAAAGCGAAGCCATAAACGGTCGGCAGTATGCCCGGCCGATCCGTGGGAATAAAAACCTTTTTCATGGTCGTACCGGAACCTGATGCAGCAATTCACGCGCGCGTTCATTGCCGATCTCAGGCCTGAGTTCATCCCCGCTGACAAGGCGATGGCTCATCACGGCGATCGCGACGGCCTGCACGTCTTCGGGGATCACATACTTGCGGTTATCGAGCCAGGCATAGGCCTGGGCCGCGTGCAAAAGGGCAAGGGACGCGCGCGGGGAAATTCCATGCGGCAGACGCCGGGATTCCTGGGCGATATCCACGATGTAATGAGCGATGCCGGGGGCCACATGCAGACGGCGGATTTCATCCTGCCGAGCCATGATTTCACCCGGATCCCAGATCGGCTGCAGATCCGCCAGGGCTTTGGACGATCCTTCATTCAAAAGGATACTGATTTCCGCGTCGCGACCGGGATAGCCTAGAGCCATTTTCATCATGAAGCGATCGAGCTGCGATTCCGGCAAAGGAAAGGTTCCTATGCTCCGGCGTGGATTTTGAGTCGCGATGAAAAAGAAGGGGCGTTCCAGCGCATAGGTCTTGCCATCGGCTGTCACGGCCTGCTCCTCCATGGCCTGCAGAAAGGCGCTCTGGGTCTTGGGCGAGGCGCGATTCAATTCATCTCCGAGGACGAGCTGGCTGAAGATGGGGCCCTTTTGAAAGATGAAACTCTGCTTATCCCGATCGAAAATGGAGACCCCGATGATATCCGCGGGCAGCAGATCCGAGGTGAACTGAATGCGACTGAAATCCAGATTGAGCAGCCGGGCCAGAGTCTTCGCAAACGTGGTCTTGCCCATGCCGGGTTCATCTTCCAAAAGAAGATGGCCGCCTGCCAGAAGACAGCTCATGGCCAGCTTGAAGGACTCCGCTTTGCCGATGACGACTTTTTCCGCCTGCTCAAGAAATTTTTGCAGCATGTACGGGCTTCCTTTGCGGCAGCGTTTCCAGTTCCGCCATGGCATGGAACGCGGCGATCTTATAGCCTTCCGCCAGCGTTGGGAAGTTGAAGATGGTCGAATGCGCAAACTGATGAATGGTCATGCCGGCGATCATCGCCACCTGCCCGATGTGAATCAGGTTCGCAGCATCGGCGCCGACGATGTGAACACCGATGATCTTGTGCGTATTCTGGCAGACGATGATTTTCATCAGGCCATAACTGTCGCCGCGAATATAACCACGGGCGATCTGATCATAGCGGGCTCGACCTACGACGTAGGGCTCTTTGGTCTTGATGAGGTCCTCTTCCGTCAGACCCACGGAGGACATTTCGGGTATGGTATAAACGCCGATAGGAAAAAATTCCGGGAAGACCACATCCGTGATGCCAAAGGCATGGGCCGCTGCAAGACGACCCTGTTCGGCCG
Source organism: Oligoflexus sp. (assembly GCF_035712445.1). NCBI lineage: Bacteria > Pseudomonadati > Bdellovibrionota > Oligoflexia > Oligoflexales > Oligoflexaceae > Oligoflexus > Oligoflexus sp. The sequence goes on from NZ_DASTAT010000108.1 coordinate 58,363, forward strand.
AAGTGCTGGCCAGGGCTGGGGGGCCGATGACATCCCCGACGGCGTAGATAGTGCGGACACTGGTTTGAAAATATTTATTCACGTTAATCGCTTTACGATCGTTGACTTCAATACCGACGCGTTCGAGGCCCAAATGATCGCTGCAGGATTCACGGCCTGCTGCGAAGAAGAATATATCAGTTTCGAGAATGAGATCATTATAAGTTGTCCGTACGGATGGGCCGTCGACTTCCATTTTCTGCATCTGGCGGCCCAGCTCAAATTTGACACCCAGTCCTTCCATCGACTGCTTCAGCTCTTCGGCGATTTCCTGATCCATGAATTGCATGATGCGGGTGCGGGCATCAATGATGGTGGTTTGCACGCCCAGCGCGGAAAATATACAGGCGTATTCACAGCCGACCACGCCGGCGCCGAAGACGGTGATGGATTTCGGCAAGGATTCAAGGCGCAGGATGTCATCGGAATCCACCACGCGCCAGCCGTCAAAGGGCATATCCGGGGGACGGCGCGGACGTGAGCCGGTCGCGATCACCACGATTTCGGTGTGAAGGACATAGCTCTCGCCATTCAAGGGATTGATGCGGACGATGTTGGTATCTTCCAGAAAAGCCGTGCCGTGAATCAGATCGACCTTGTGCTGAGCCAGCGAGGCCCGCACGATTTTTTCTTCGTCCATGGAAGCCGTACGCGCCCTTTCAGTCAGGCGATTGGTGGAAAGCGTATTGACGAGTCGTTCGACCCAGTGAGCCCCGACGTGGGAATGCACACTGCGAATGGCAGCCATCACTTCGCGCAGAGTCTTGGATGGAATGGTGCCGGTATGCAGCCATGTTCCGCCGAGACGCTCGGGATGCTTTTCGATGACTGCGACGCGCTTGTTCAAACGCGCAGCCTGGATCGCGGCCTGAATCCCGGCCGGTCCGCTTCCGATCACGACCATATCATAAGCTGCTGAACCCACAGGTCACTCCCTGAATGCTGACACCACGGTAAGAGGATCGGTTCTCCGCGAGACTTCTTTAGGTCGGGCCCGGCTGGCACTGGGCTTTGGCTGTTTGGGATTGTCGGGACCAGGTCAATCCGTTTATCATCAAATACTGGTAATTTTGGGAGTCGGCATGAACGCTTCGCTCGTGATCATGGAATTTCTACCCCTGATCGTCTACATCGGAGTCGATGCCTGGAAGGGCTTCCGTGCCGGAATCATAGCCGCGATGATCTGCACCCTCGTGATGCTGGGCTATGACTTCGTCCTGTTCAAAGAACTCGATAAGTTCATCCTCGGTGAAGGGATCATGATCCTGGTGCTGGGGGCCATCAGCCTCAAGATGAATAACGATCGCTACTTTAAATTTCAACCGACGGTCCTGGCCCTCGTTTTCGCTGGAGTCTTCGCCTGGTTTCAGTTTTTTGACCAACCCCTCATGCTGCATTTCGTGCCGCATATGGAAAAACTTTTTCAGTCCCAGCCGACCGAACTCCGAGCCCTGGATAGCACTCAGCTTGCCAGCGCCGAGGCGTCGCCCATGCTCGAAATGCTCCACTCCGAGCATTTCAGAAAAATTCTGAGCCGCCTGTCGGGACACATGATCTGGCTTTTCATCGCTCATGGCCTGATCATGACCTATGCAGCCATTCGACTGAAAACGGCCGGCTGGTTCGCCTGGCGACTGGCCATCTATCCCGCGCTTTTCATCCTGGTCGTGATCAATCAACTTTTCGCGTGAATTCCATAAAACACCAAACGGACCTGTCACCTTTCGCCTGCATGAGTTGTGTGCTGCGAAACGATAGGAATATAATGAAAGCTGAAGGGATCTTACCCGCATCAGAAATCCATTCAGCACAATCTGAACCGATTTCCTCATTCAGGATGGGCCATGTTTGAAATCAATCCCCGATTGAAGCAGCCGAGTCCCACGAGCGAAGGCGACGTCAGCCAGTTCGTGGCCACACATTACACCAACTGGAAGGCTGGCCTTTCGTTCGATGCCCCCCTGCCTCTTTCACGACAGATGCCCGCGATCGTTGCCGTGGGAGGCGGCAAAGGTGGTGTGGGTAAGAGTATAGTGAGCGCCAACCTCGCGGCGACCCTGGCCCAGTTCGGCTACCGCGTGCTGGTCGTCGACCTTGACCTTGGCTGTTCCAACCTACACAGTCATTTCGGGGTGTCGATGCCCAAGCGCAGCCTCGTCGACTTCCTGATCACGAAAAACGCAGCCTTCCGCGATGTGATCCTGCCGGCTCCTGTGCAGGGGGTGGCCTTTGTCGCGGGTGGACGGGAAGAGGCCTGGGCGGAATATCTGGATCAGCCGACCGAATACCTGCTTCCGCTTTGGCAGGCACTGCTGGCCAGCCGTCAGCAGTTCAAAGTGGACATTATCGTCCTGGATTTGGGGGCAGGCACCCATCGCCACACGATGGATTTTTTCTCGGCCGCCCACCTTGGACTCGTGACGGTGCTGCCCGAGCCCACGTCGATCGAAAATGCTTATGTATTTTTTAAGATGACCCTTTGGAAGTTGATAGACAACCTTGGCTATCGGCAGAAGCAGGTCGAGGTCGCCCAGGATATCAAAGCGGCCCTGTCGTCCATGGCCGGCAGTACCTTGACCAGCGGCTACGCGAGCTGTCTGAAGGAACTGCAACGGTCCTATCCGCAATTTATTCAGGATCTGCAGAAGGTCATCCAAGCGCGCTGTCTCGGGATCGTCGTCAATCAAACCCGCGACCAGGGTGATATTGATCTGGGCTCTTCCATGGAGCATATCTGTCAAAAGTACTTTGGATTGCCCACGCGCTACCTCGGCTATCTCAACTACGATGAAGCCGTGCTGAAGTCTTTGAAAAATCGTCGTTTGCTTGTTTCCGATTTTCCTCATAGTATGATTGCTAAACGCCTCTCAGTCGCAGCGGCTCAATCCCTGAAAATTTTAGGAATGCAACGGAGAAATTGATGAACGAACAGCTTGGGTCGGAATTCAAACCATCGAAGCTGCAGAGCCAAGGCAAGTCCGGGCTCGGACCGTCGTACTATGAAGTTTTGGATGTCGCGCCTAACTCCAGTCGACTGCAGATTCGCGAAGCCTATATAAGGCTGCGGAGTACATATTCCTCGGGCAGCCATGCGCTTTATTCTTTGGTGTCGGATGAAGAGGCGCGTGACGCCCTCGATAAGATCGAAGAGGCCTATCGCGTGCTCGATGATGAAACGCAGCGCAAGGACTACGATGTCTCGATCGGCCTTGTGAAAGAACCCCCCCAGCGGTCCCATGGTGCAGAATTTTTCGGCGACAATGCTGATGGAACCCCCTCACGTCTGGGTGGCATCCGTGCGCCGGATAGTATGAAAGACAGCTTCAGAGGCGACCTGGGTGGTGATTCGGAGAACTGGCAGGACGAACCTGCGCGGACCGCTCCGCGGCGCCCCGTAACGTTTGGCAAGATCAAGAAAGCCGCGACGCGGGCCACTGACCCCGATGTTTTAGCCTCCATGCAGGCCATCATCGCGAAGCCCCAATCCTTTGATGGCAAGGGTTTGGTGCAACTCCGCGAGATCGTAGGCATCGACCAGGCCGAGATTCAGGAGCGAACCAAAATTTCGATCGAATACATTAAGGCCATGGAAAATAACGACTTTCAAAAGTTGCCTTCTCTCGTGTATGTTAGGGGCTTTCTGAAGATCTACCTGCAGTACTTGGGGCTTCCCGAGGCCGGCACGCTGATCGAGGCCTACACGGAGAAATACAACCATTGGCGCGAGACAACCCGACCCAATTCATACTGACCGCAGAAGGTGCCGCTGGCAGCCGGCTTGATGCTTATTTGGCTCAGGCCCTGCCGCGATTCAGTCGTTCGGCGCTGCACCGGCTGATCAAAGCCGGTGATGTGCGCGTGAACGGTGCTCCCGCCAAAGCCAGCTATAGGGTGGAAGACGGCGACAAGCTGGAACTTCTGAACCTGCCCCCGGAAATGGAAAAAGCGGAAGACCTTGTTCCGACTCCCATGCCCCTCAGCATCCTTTACGAAGACGCTGCACTCATCGTCATCAACAAGCCGGCTGGACTCATCGTGCACCCAGGTGCGGGAACACGCGGCAAGCCCACGCTCGTTGCGGCTGTGCTGGCCCATCTTGGTTTGCAAAGGGCCGAGGACCTGCCGGGTGAAGTGGATCGCCCCGGTGTCGTTCACCGCCTGGATAAGGACACGTCCGGCGTCATCGTGCTCGCAAAAACCGCGTCGGCGCATCGGCATCTGGCCGCTCAATTCAAGAACAAGACCAACCTTCGTGAGTACGTGACCCTTTTGAATGGGGCCATGGATCAGGAAGAGATTGAGATTGAAAGCTACCTTTACCGCGACCCCCGCAATCGCACCCGCTTTGCTTCGATGAGCATGGAAGATTATCTCCTGAAGCAGAACGAAGGTATGGAGCTGGAGTCGTATCGTTACGCGAAAACCAATTTCTCGGCGCGCAAAGTCTATGGCCGCAAGCTGACCCTGGCTCTGGTGCGACTCACGACGGGTCGTACGCACCAGATTCGGGTGCACGCCAAGGCCCTCGGCTGGCCTGTGGTCGGAGATGCGGTGTACGGTCCGGAAGTGGTGCGGCTGCCCCCAACCTTTCCCGAGCCCATCCGTCAGGCTGTGGAAGATGTCTCCCGTCAGCTTTTGCATGCCAGGAGGCTTGGTTTCGAGCATCCGGAAACCGGGCAGAAAATGGCTTTTGAAGCTCCTATACCTCAGGATTTCCGCGCTGTGTTAGAATTATTGGAAAAGCATAGGGATCAGTGACTTCATTTCTGAAGTCGGACAATCTCCGCCAAGGACGGGACTTTATGTATCGCCGAATTCTGAGTCTTGCATTGAGCCTCTGTGGTCTGGGATTCATAGCGAACCAGGGCCGGGCTGACGAAGCCCACGTTTCCGCGGAAAGCATTCGAGTCAAAGCCCAACGGGAGATGGTGTTCCTGTTGGTCGACAAAGCGAAGCTGACCGCCGATCTGATGACCATGCCCGAAGACAATCAGCAGCCGGAGCATCTTATTTCCTTCAAGATTGCCATTGGCAAGGAAGAGGGAGATAAGCAAAAGGTCGGTGACAATCGCACGCCCGAGGGCATCTACTTCAGCCAGCGCATTCTGAACGGACGCAAGCTGGGTCGCAAGTATGGTCCTTTTGCGATTCCCATAGATTTCCCCAACCCCCTGGATCGTTTCCTCGGCAAAACCGGTTACGGCATTTGGCTGCACGGTGTGGAAGCGGACCATCGCATCGATGCGGCCAAGGTCACCGAAGGCTGCGTGGCCTTTTACAATGCCGATATACAATCCCTGACCCAATGGCTGGTACCGGATCAATCCGTGGTCGTCATTGCCAAGGATGGATCACAGGTGAATCGCCCTGAAAACGTCGCAAAAGTGCGACAGCTGACCCAGGAATGGATTGATTCCTGGGCGAAGCGTGACATCGACCATTACATCAGCCTCTATCACGATAGCTTCAAGATGGATGGCAAGAACAAGCAAGCCTATTACGAATACAAAAAGCGGGTCTTCGGTTCGTATAAGAACATGGACCTTGCAATGAACAACATTCGCGTCTTCACCCACGATCGCTATGCGGTGGCGGTGATGAACCAGGACTTCAATGGTGATAATCGTTACCGCAGCTACGGCCGTAAAATTCTTTATTGGCAGCTGACGGGTGATGATGAGTGGAAACTCTTCCACGAGGAATTCGATGAGAAGCCGCTGCAGTTCGTGAACCTGTCCCGCGAGAAGATTGCGCAAATCATCAAGTCTTCGCCCAGCACCAAGGCCCTTCAAGAGAACGTGGAATCGCGGCTCTAAGCTGCGGTTCCCCGCCCTGGGGCCCTCCCGCTTCCTTCCCGGCACTTTTTTCCCATTATGCTGCAGCGCCAATCGCCGATCGACCTTCTGCGACTCTTTGCGGTCGCAGAAAAGGAACGAGATGCGGTCCTGGCTTTCCCTTATCCTTGGCGCGATGCTGCTCGTGAGCATGACCCCTGGTCATGCCGCGGAGCCTATCAGCGATCGCATTCGCCGTGTGCAGGCGGATACAGGGCGGGACGCAGCGCAGAAGGTGCAGACCGTGCTCGACCGTTATTGTTCGCAGCATTGCCAGCTCCTTGAAGTCAAAGTCGAGGTTCACGAAACCATTCCCGACAGCGATGAACTCGGCTTTGAATCGCAGAACACAGCCCAGGATGCCAAACTCGAAGTCCAGAGCGTGGTTCCCGTCATCCAGATCGATAACCGCGTTCTGCCCGTCGATCGCGATCGACTGGAGCAGCTGCTTCGCAACAAGATCAAGGGCATGGCGCCTGAGCATGGCATCAAATGGGAACCCGTGGATCTGCCGGCCATTGGCAGTTCCGCACCGACACCGAGCGAGGATCTGAGCGCGCAGCTGGAAAATCGCCTGCGCCGGGTATTGAATTCCATAATCGACCGCTACTGTCCCGATCAGTGTCTTTTGGAACGCATTGATGTCGATGCCCAGCCGGTTGGTCCTGAGCAGTTAAGCTCGTTCCCGGGTGATCAGGTCGTGGTCGGGAAGCGAGCCGAGGGCGGCCTTCGCATCCAGGACATTCGCGTTTATCTGACCCTGGATGAAAACCTGATGGAAGACGAGCAGAAGCGTATACTCCGCCTTATGAAGGCCCAGACCCGCTTTGTGAATCCTGTGGACTTCATCGTCGATGCCACCGCCTTTCCGGAAACCGCCCTGGACAAAAAGAGAAAGGCCCAGGAGGAATCCACCGATCCCTATGGCCTGGAAAAACTGCGGCAGATGCTGACTCTTTTCCGTGATCTGGCCGGCACCAAGGAAGTCATTCAAACGATGACGAGCGAATCGCGCAGCAATACGGAAAGGGACACCGAGTCCCGCAGCAGCGCCGAACGCATGGAAAAGCATGAGAAGGATTCGGAATCGTCAAGCCGCACGGAAAGCGAGTCGTCGCGGGAATCGCGTGAGCAATCCTCGGAGTCGAATACCCAGAACAAGGAAAGCCTGGAAAAGGAATCGGATCGTCGCACTGACAGCAACAGTGAATCGTTAACGAACAAGACCATGAGCACCGAGGAAATGGCCGCCTATGCTGCCGGTTTTCTGCTTCTTGTGACTCTGGCCGCCATCGTTATCATGAAGGTGTCTGCGACCAATAGAACGGCGCGTGAAATGGTTCTCGCATCGGCGGGAACTGGGCCGGCCCGGCGGCGGGCGGCACAGGCCTCGGCTGAAGAGGACGGCGCCTATGCAGAAGGTGTGACGGAAGGGAGCGAGGACAGTCCACGCAGCCCAGGCGTGCGCGTGTCCACAGCCCAGGTGTCCCAGGAAAAAGCCATGCTGGCTTTGAAGCTGGCGCAATTGAAGCAGGACCTTGTCCAGCAATTCGTCGAGCAGCCCCGCATTGCGCGTGAGACCTTCACCCGGCTTTTGAAAGACGACGGCGTCGCAGAGACGGCCAAGTATGTTCATATCCTCGGCCAGCTCATCGTCTTCGAACTTCTGAATGATTCCAGCCTGAAGCGCGATCTTTATGAACTGAGCGAATTCTATCACCGCTCCAATTTCAAATTCGATCAGGCGACCGAACTCGGTCTTCTGGAACGATTGAAGACCATGGTCACAGCCAGCGAAATACGCCTGCTCGCCAGTCAATCGAGCGATCGCTTCGGCTTCCTCAATCGTCTGGATGCGCAGCAGATCTTCAATCTCATCGCGGATGAAAAGCCTCGCGTGCAGAGCATCGTGCTGACCCAGCTGGATCGCAAGCTCCGCTCGTCGGTCTTTGAAATGTATGAAGGCAATTCCAAGATCAAGCTCCTTGAGGAGTTGTCCCAGGCCGAGGCCATTCCACGCGAATTCCTTTTCAATGTGGCCCAGGCCCTTCAAAAGAAAATCCAGTCGCGCTCCGAGTTCGATACCGAGCAGCTGCGTTCGAGCGATATCCTTCTGGATCTTTTGGAGCGCTCCAACCTGCGTGATCAGCGTCGATTGATGCAGACTTTGGAGCGGAATAATCCTGAAACCGCGCGCGGTCTGAAGCTTAAACTCGTGACGGTGGAAATGCTGGCCTATCTTAAAGACGGCCACCTGCTTGAAGTGATACTGGGCATGGAACGCGAGGATCTTCTGGCCTTTTTGGTCGGCTGCCCCGAGCATATCCGTGACATCCTCCTGCGAAAAGCTCCGGAAGAACTGGCGCAAAGCTGGATCGAGGATATTCGGAATATCGCGGGCATTGATGATAATGCCTATCGCACGGCCGAGGTGAAGATCAAGGCGCGCCTGCGCGGTCTGGCCAACAACGGGGCCATCAGCATGCTGGATATCAACGAACTTATTTACTCCGGTAAGGATTCAGAAGTGACCGAGGAAGAGGAAGACACCATCTTCTCCAAGGGCGCGTTCGCGGCTTGAAGGAAGGGCTGAAAGCAGCCTTCACAGCCTCGGATATGCGAAAATCAGAGCCAAGACGAATCGCGTAAGAATTGATTCCAGCCGCCAAGGCCATGGAATGCTTTCATTTTTCATATTGATTCCAGTCGCGACCACAGTGCACCGATAAACTCTTTAGAACTCAGCTTGTCATTTCTAGGAGCCACTGTGATGCGATTTCACGTGCTATTCATGGCATTCATAGCATCAGGCCTTGCCTGTAGCGGTGCCGATTTGAAAAAGGCTCCCTTTCTTACCGCAAGTACATTTGTGGAAGAAAGCGCCAAGTCCGCTGATGTTCAGGCCAAGGAAGAGGTACTGGAACCTGTTCCCATGCCGTCCGAACCCAAAACCGCAGAAGAAAGCGTGAGCCCACCGGCGAACATCTCGGGAACCTATTTGATCTGTTCGGAAATGAAAGCCGCGACGGCAACGTCTCCGGAATCAGTCGTCAACTGTGCTCTGCGTGATCAGACCACCAATAACAAGGTGAATATCGACGCCAGCTATGGCGCCAAACTTTGGAGCTATCAGGCCAGTTCATCAGACAGCAGTCTGATCGTCTCGATGGTGGAGCTGCCCCAAAGCCTGGAGTGGCACATAGCCATCACTTTGAAAGCGCCCTCGATGGCTGAAATCCAGGCTGAGCAGGGAACCCTTCGCTTCTTTGTCAGCGTGACGAACACTGCAGGTGTGCGCTTCCAGGAATGGGCCAGTGTGTCTTCGCCTTTTGTTCGTTGGTTATCTTTGAATGGTGCCGCGGTTCCCAGCAGCGCTGCGATCGGGGGCACGGAAGATCAGGGGCGCGACACGCTTTATCTTTGCCGCGTCTATCATAACGGCGAAGTCATCCCTGGAAAAATGCAGGTGCATAATCGCGATACGAATAAATCGCAGTGCTGGACCACGTTCAACAACTCCAAGCTGCAGTCCCAGAGCGATGACGGCAACACCAGTCTGCGCAATACGGATGTGCTCGTCATCACGCAGGGCGTCTTCGATGATTATTTTGAATGGGTGCCTTCTGCCAATGGTCTGAAACCGGACCGGGCCATGATCACTGGAAAGGATGCCCTGGGCAATCCCTTCTATACCTGCCGCAACCTGCAGGTCGATCAGGGTGTCGCCGAACAAACTCCGGGCGTACTGAGGCCGGGGGCCGCCGGATGTCACCATGAATTCTATGGCTTTCAGTCGAACACGGTGTATCAGGTGCTGGCCTGGAAGACGACGGCCACCCAAAAGATTCTGGATACACGTAAGGTCACGGGACCTTAGTCTGATGCCGACATGACTTAGGCGTCCAGGAGCTTTGACCCCTGGACGCTTTGTCGTTTCGCTCTTTTCACTTCCCTGGCTCCTGCGGTTAGAGTAATTACTCTAAATCGAAAATCCTTGAGTCAGGACATAATTGGCATGGTATCCCGACGGAAAACATCGGACGTCATTATCGAAGGCAGCATCGCGCTCTTCAACCAATCCGGTGTGTCTGAGGTCACGACCAATCATATCGCCCAGCATCTGGATATCAGTCCAGGCAATCTCTACTACTACTTCGCCAACAAGGAAGCGATCGTCCGGGCGATCTTCGCCCAGATCCAATCCCAGGTGGAAACGCTTTGGAACGAAAAAGATAAACCTGCACTGTTCCTCCTGGCTGATTATGTGAACGTCGTCTTCAACATCATCTTTGGCTATCGGTTTTTCTTCGCGGAGTTGACCCTGATCCTGAGGCGCGATGACAAGCTACGGGCGGATTATATAAGGCTCCAGTCGCGTTTCAAAGTAGAGCTCGCCGAGCTTTTTCTGCAGCTCAAGACCGCCGGAATTCTTCGCGGTTTGGAGGAGCCTTCGCAGCGCATGGCCATGGCCAATAGCGTTTGGATCGTGACCATCTATTGGCACTCCTATTTGGAATCGGCGCCTGATAAGAATCAGCCGTCCCGCGAGCTTCTGAATCACATCATCTTTCTTTTGAAACCATACATCGAGGCCCTTTATCTCGATGTCGTGCAGGGGATATTCACGTCTTTCTTGGAGGCCAGGGGTCAATGATACATTCCATTTTAAGCCGGCAGAATCATCGGCAGCAGGCGCTGATTTACTGCGGCATCTATCTCTTTCCGGTGCTGACTGTTTTAGGCTTCTATGGTGGAGGGCTTTGGATCTATGCCAGCGTGATCGCCGGTTATGTGCTGGTGCCGCTCGCGGATTTGATCTTCGGCACCAGTGATGCTAACCTGGATGCCGACAAGGAAAAGCTTGCAGCGAAGACAGGGCTTTTCCGCTTTGTGACCTTTGCCATCGCTCCTGTTATCGTGGCTGTTGTGCTCTGGGGCTCATGGGTTGCGAGCCTTTATGAACTTGCCTGGTATGAATATCTGGGGCTGGTTCTTTCGGTGGCCCTGGTGTCCGGGGGGATCGGATTAACTGTTGCGCATGAGCAGTGCCATAAGGTGAATAATCCCTTGGATATGTTCCTGGCGCGTCTGACTCTGATGTGCACCTGCTATATGCATTTCACGATAGAACACGTCTATGGGCATCATGCCCGCGTTGCAACTGCCGAGGATCCAGCCACGGCGCGGCTTGGTCAGTCGCTCTATGCCTTTTATTTCCAATCGGTGTTCGGCGGCTATAAAAGTGCCTGGGAATTGGAAACGACCCGCCTGCGCAAACGGCGCCTTGGTTTCTGGAGCCTGCATAATCAGATGCTCTGGTATACGGCTGTGCCGTTGGCCTTTATGGGACTTGTGACCGCTCTTTTCGGTGTGTCGGGCTTGATCTTTTTCATACTGCAGGCCATCGTGGGCTTCAGCTATCTGGAAGTGATCAATTATGTCGAGCACTATGGGCTGGAGCGGCGCCGCACGGCAAAAGGCAATTTTGAAAAGGTTAAAGCCTTTCATTCGTGGAACAGCGATCATGTGGTTTCGAATTATCTGCTCTTTGGTCTGCCGCGGCACTCGGATCATCATGCGCATGCCGCGCGTCCTTATCAGATTCTGCGTTCTTTACCGGGTTCCCCGCAGCTCCCTTTTGGATATACACTGATGATGCCCATCGCCTTTGTGCCGGTTTTGTGGCGCCGCATCATGGATCATCGCGTGGTCGCGGCTCGGGCGGTGATGAATCAGGTTCCGCTCCAGGAATAGGTTTGGACGTTGACGCAAGGAGCCTTTTCGCAATCACCATAACCGCATCTGAACGTTCGCTGGATGCTTCCAAAGCTCGCCGCCTATGTCGCCCGTGGTGAAGCGCGGCCCGCCTATAAGCGGGCTTTCGCTGCTCAGGCAGCGATCAATGCGGTGAAACCACCAGTCGGTTGAGGATTCACAGCGTTTCCAGTTTGCCTGAAGCGGTCGCGCTTTGGTGTCCGAGGTGAACTTTCAGCTGCGGAACATTTTGCGACAGGCCTTTCAGAACTTCGAGACTCTTCAGGTTGCTGGCCTGATCCTCGCTGAAGTTACCGGGCGGAACAGTATTCTCCCAGCCCCAGCGTGTGTGACAGGTATCACCCACGATCAGCTGCGGGCCTGTGCTGGCATTGACCACAAAGGCCAGCGACCCCTGTGTATGGCCGGGCACGGAGAGGATGAAGAGAGATTGATCACCGAAGAAATCAATCACGGCAGGACCATCCTTGGCTTCAGGGAAATTCAATTCCGAGAACGTCCGTGGTCCTTCCAAAAAGTCATCTGTCACGCCGCGTACGAACATATTTTTGAATTGCTTATGCGTGGACTCCTCGGGACCGATGAAAATCGGAATGCCCGGATCGAGGTCCGGCATGCCCATGATATGATCCACGTGCATATGAGTCAGGAAAATGCCTTTGATAGGACCGGGATTCGCCTGGGTCCACGCCCGCGTCGTCTGGTGGATCACGAGTTTATCCATGTGCAGAAAGCGGGATATGAAACCGCCGATCGGCGATTTTTCAGGATTATCCTTCATGGTCGATTCCACCCCGGTATCGACGAGGTAGCGGCCGAAGCGAGGATGTTCCAGCACATAGAAATAAATCTGGATGTCTTCCAGCTCATCTTTCAAACCTGCGGCCTTGGCTTTGGGGTCGTCCAGATTGATGAGGCCGCCCCGGTCCACAGCCCAGTTGGCAGCCACCACTTTTTGGAATTGAATGGGGCCCGGCGTTTGAAGGGCGGGAGCAATGGCCCCCAGCTGTGAAGGCTGGCCGACGTCCACCAGCTGAGCCGGATGACTCGTCACCGTACAGGCCGTCAGCAGCGTTGTCATGATAAGGGAAATCAGGTGCTTCAAGGGTTGTGTCCTCCGTAATCCATACTTTGCGAAAGAATAGCCGTCTTCCGTGAAATCTGCCTGCCTGAAATCATCGGGACGAAAGAATTTTGAAATCTTTAATGAACCCTCCTTTGTTCTTTGAATGACTTAAAAAATCCGAAAAGCTTTTCCTGCTTCCCCATCTGTCCGAAATAAAGGTAGGGGAAGACGTTTATGGAGGAGCAACATGCGACTGACAGCCCACAAACAAATTCCGGAAGCACCCATGTCGGATACAAGGCATCTGGCCGATTTGAAATTCGATGAAAGGCCTTTGAGCCGGAACCCGGACTTTCAGGTTTCAGGGCAGGTCGCGGCCGGACCGCAGACGGATATGATCATGCTCCAAAGGGCTGATGCATGGATAAGTCAGTTCAAGACGCGACTCAACATCAGCATCATCGCCTTGGTGGTGATGTGGGGCGCGGTGTCCTATTTTAAAAGTACCGGAATGCAGATGGCAGCCCGGTCCGCTCCTGAGCCTGAAAAATTCCTGGCCGATGGATCGGCGGATGAAGCCGGCATACCGACCATGGATGTGGATTCCGTGAAGGGAAGCGGCGAGGAAATTCCTATTCCCACTGTGGAGACGGTGGAAACTGTCAGTGCCTCGATTCCTGCTGCCGAGGCTCCGGCCAAGGTTGACGCTAAAGGGGAAGCGGCTCCGCCCGTGGTTAAGAAAACCGCAGCGCCGAAAGCTGCAGCGAGCAAGAGTGCAGCACGGAGTCAGAAGAAAATGAAGAAATCCGTGGCGTCGAAGTCTTCGCCCTGATCCCAACAAAAAAAATCCGCGGTAGCCTGGCTCCCGCGGATCCCCATCACATTATGATGACCTCTCTCGCCTGTCTTCTTACCAGCCTGGAATTGAAATTCGAACTAGGTCGGCATTCAACTCGAACAGGGTGATTGCTAAGTCTCGAGTGTTCTATTTCTGTTGTAACCGATTATTGACTGGCTGGCCAGTACCAAGTTTAGTTGAATCCGAAAATTTTCAAATTTTCTTAAAAAGTTAATATTTTTAAAAAGTTGAGAAATCTTTGTCCCTTAGATTTTGACATGGTTTTCTGGCATTTGTGCCTTACTGATTTGTGTGCTAATCCGAAGAATTCTTTGAGGGATTTTGAGTGCTCAATACCCATCTCTCCGCCCATGAACGGTACGATAAATTGGCGCGTTTGCTGCGGCCCTGGTCGCTCTGCTGGGGGCAATCCGTCCTGCATCACTGGCCGTCGTGCCGCGATGCTTTGCCTGAAGATTGGTGGCAGGGGCTGATGTCCTGGTCGCTGGCGGATATGCATCGGCTGGATGATGCGATTGCGGGTGCTCAACTTATTCCTGACAATCTGATATTGCCGCCCGGCCTTCAGCGATTCATGGAAGCACTGCAGCCCTTGCTGGCGTTTCCACAATTTTCTGATGCTGAACGCATGTCCGAGAAAAAAAACCTGCATATGACAGCTAAAAAGCAGCATGAAATTGGTGCGCTTCTGCCCTTTCTGAAAAGGCAAAAGGAGGCGCTCGGAATTGAACGTGCGGTGGATATCGGTGGTGGTGTTGGACATCTGGCGCGGACCTTGGTCACAACGCTCGATATTCCCATGGTGACCATAGACAGGGACGAGGCTCTGCAAAAAGAGGGGCGCTCCCTTCTTCATAAACTCAAGCTCAAGGATATTCCCCTTGAGTTCGTTGCGGGAACGATGGAACCGGGACCGCAGCATGAACTCGATCCCCATTTTCAGGGAGCGTGTCTGAGCCTTGGCCTTCATACCTGCGGGCCTTTGGCCTGGACGCATCTGAAGAAGAGTCAGGCGAGCCGCGCGGTGTTGAACTTCGGCTGCTGCTATGATCGCATGGATGTGGAGCGGGATTGCCAGCAGAGCGCGTGGGCCAGAAAGCATCCCGTGCCGTTGACGTCGTTCGCCCTTTTTCTGGCGACCCGAGGCCGACGCCGCAGTCTTCAGGAACTCGCCATGCAGGAGAAAGTGAATACCTACCGGCTGGCGCTGCATTTGTTTTTGCAGGAGGAAGGCCATGCGGATGGATTTCGAGCGGTCGGTGACGCGTCGCGTGCGACTTATGATCTGGGATTCACGGCGTATGCGGCGGATCGTTTCCGTTTTCTGGGGCTGGATTGTTCATCCCATCGGGCGCAGGCCTTTATTTCCAGGCCGGATGTGCAGCGATCCATGCGGGAATTTTTTGTGATCAATGTCGTGCGGAATGTTTTTGCAAGGCCGCTGGAGGTGATCCTGCTCCTCGATCGCGTGCTCTGGATGGAAGAGCAGGGGCATGCGGTGGAGCTGCTGGCGTTCTTCGATCACAGCCTCTCACCGCGGAACCTCGGACTTTTTGCAGAGATCAAAAATTCATCTGCATCACAGCCTTCATGATCTGCCGCGCGTAATGCACCTTGGTCAACTCCCCATCGGCGCGTGGCGTATTATCCCCGTTGTAGCGTTCCAGGCCTGCGCGTATCCATTCCGCATCTCCCATGGTTTCCGTTGTGCAGCGTGAATTCTGGGCACAGACATAAGCGATCGCTGCTTTCAGAATGGTGGCGCCTGCTATGATCTGGGCTCCGTATTGATCCGGCTGCGAGAAGATGCGTTCCTTGCAGGACCGGGCCCATTCGGTGCGTGCGGTGAAATCCGCGAGCGTTTTTCCCACGGGAAAACTGGTCCAGTGTTTTTGAATGGCGTCCTGAAAATAAGTGGTCCCGCTGCCGGCATAGACGCGATTGCCGAGGTGTTCATACACGACACCGCTTTGATCCAAAAATTCATTGATGCCACTGATCGTGAGCTGGGTCAGACCCACAGCGCCAGTCGGAGAAACCGCCCGCGCATCGAAGGCCGATTCCTGAGCGATCATCGCCGTCAGTATCCTGGCATCCAGATCAAAATCCATGGCCAGGGTGCGAATAGCCGAAGCGAGAAGCTCGGGACTCTGAGGCCGAAGCCCCCAGACGGGAACCTGACGGCGGATAAAGGCGGCAAGGTCGGACTCAGTTGGTTGACGGCTCGCCATCATCACAGGAGCTGAAGCATAGGCAAGGCTAACGGGATAACCGGACAGTTCGCTGGACGCAGGAGGCAAAGGATCGGCGCAGGACACGCAGAGCATAAGCACGGCGGTCCATGCAGAACGCAGCATGGGCATAAACGTCTCTTTGTTTCGAGGGTGATGTCAGGCTTGAAATTTTAGGGGAGGGTGGCGAGGAAGTCAAATCGGAGAGGCAGGGGCCGCGTGGGCAGCCCTGCCTGGCTCAGGAATCAGAAGCTGTAGGAAACGCCGATCTGCATTTTCCAAACCGATTCCAGAAGACGGACGGTATCGGGTTCGGTTGTGCGCAGCTTGCTATAGATGTAGCGATTCGAAGCGGCATCATAGCCAACGTCGGCAACAGCGGCCATATAGGGGAAGTCGACCTGCTTCACCTGGCCCCATTTTTTATTCAGGAAGTTGGGCAGGTTTTCGATATCCAGCGCGATACGGGCTTTGCCGGTTGCACCGAAACCAGGAAGATCCTGGGCGAGGCGCATATCGAGTTTTTGGACCCAATCACTGAAGAAGGCATTGCGAGGAGCGATCTTGCCGCGATATTTGTCGAGGCCGTATTTATTCAAGAAGGCATTGAATTCACCTTCGTCGATCCCATTCAGGATCACGTCGCTGCCGTCACCTTTGGGAACGTAGAAGAGCATGCGGTTACGACCCGAGAAGGCCGAGCTTTCGCCGTACATACGGCCGAGGGTATCGCGGTTGCCACCCATGGTAAAGCTATAGGGCTGACCCGAGCGGCGTTCGAAGAAGAAGTTCACGCTGGACGTGAGGTCTTCGAAAAAGCTGGTTTCATAACCTGTGCTCAGCGTAATGCGATGCTTGGTTTCATAGATCGAACGGTCGAGACCAGGGTCGTTAGGATCATATTGAATCGCAACCTGACCGTAGTTACTGGTCGACACGGAGCTGGTACCGGGGTTCACTTCCTGAACGTCCTGCCAGGCGTAGCCAGTGGAAACGTTCCAGCCGTTATTGAAACGCTTGTAAAGGCTCATGCTCGCGGTGTGACCGTATCCTTTATCGGTGTTGGTCATCAGCATATCGTAGCCGCGAGCGACCTCAAATTCCTGGCCAGCGGTGCCAGCTGATGGAGTCGTATCGTAGATCGCGCGACCGTCCGGCCCCGTGGCCGTCGGAAGGTTATTGGCAAAGGAAGAATTGTTGCGACGCAGGTCCTTCCAGGTCAGGCCGTAACGGGTCTTGGTGTAGGTGTAGCTCAGGTCGAACTGAACATCGTCCACAACGTCCGGAATATCGAAGGTGTAGTCGAAGCCAGTTTGGAACTTATAGGACTGTGGAATCTTGAAATCAGGATCAAGGGCATCGACATTGCCGTCACCGGCAACCAGCTGCGAGCTGATGGCTGGAGGAATCTCACGACCATTAAAACCATTCATGAGCGCAGGATTACGCGTGTCCACATCATCTGTGCTGACGCCGGTATTCGTATAGCTGTTGGAAATCCAAACCCCAGGGGTGCCGCCGCCGAAGAGGCCGAAACCACCGCGCACGCGAAGATCGTCGTTGGCTTTATAGGCAAGACCAAGCCGCGGGAGGATCGCCTGCTTGCCGGACAGATCCTCGGTGTTGCTGAAGCCATAGCGATTGACGAAGTTCTCGTTGCGTTCAATGCTGCCTTTGGCGCTATAGAGTTCCGTGCGCACGCCGCCCCTTGCGGTCAAACGCGGCGTCAGCTGCCACTCATCCTGAAGGTAAACAGTGGAGACGCTGTAGCCCCAGTCCGCAGCCGCATCTTTTACGTTGTTGGTGACGGCATTGGCATAGAGGAGGCGCGAGGGTGTCTGGGCTTCGAAAGCCGCGATGCTATCATAGGTCGCAGAACCCTGGCTGTTGGGAACGAAGAGGTTATAGATATCGATCTGCTCGACTTGAACGCCGCCTGTGATGAGATGCTCATCGAGCAGGTAGTTGGCTTCCGCGCCGATGATGTTGCTGCTGTTTTCCAGTTCATTGGCATGACGGCTGCGGTCAGGTCCCAGATAAATGGAACCACCAGCCGCGGTTTTAACCTCAGCCTCCATAAAGCCATTGCCGTTCAGTGGAGTCTGCTCGGTCTTCACCTTTTTATTGCTCAGTTCGAACTTGGTGGAAAGAGCATCCGACCAGTCCGAGAAGAGGCGCACGGAACCGCTGTCCATCGTGTCCTTACGCTCGTAGCCGTAGGATGTGAGGTTCAGGCGGCGATCATCAGATCCACCAGCGTTGATATTGGTGCCCTGGGCTCTTTGATATTTCAATTCCAAACGGTGATCATCGTTGATCGTATAATCGAGTTTCAGAAGGGCTTTCAGATCATCTTCCTTGCCGCTTTTCGAAGGCACGCCGGCATCGAAACCATAAACCCGCCTGGAGATGTCCTGCACCTGCGCGACGTCATCGACAGTCACGCGCTCGACTTCAAAAGGTTTTCCCGAACCCAGCGCCCCTACCGATGCCGGTGTTGTGGACTTAAGACCTTCGACGTTGGCGAAGAAGTAAAGTTTATCCTGGATGACAGGACCGCTCAGCGAGACGCCGACCTGATTTTGTTCGAAATCAGATTTATAGCTGCGATCCTTGGTTTTCTTTCCTGTCAGGCCATCGGTTTGGCGAGTGTAACTCACGGAACCTTGGAATTCATCGGTACCGGATTTGGTGATGACGTTGATGCCGCCGCCCAGGAAGTTTCCATAGCGAACATCGAAGGGCGAACGCTCAACCGAGATTTCCTGAATCGCGGCGAGCGAGATGGGGCTGCGTGAGGTCGGGTAACCGCTGCTATTCAAACCAAAGGAATCGTCCTGCCGCATGCCATCAACCGTGATGCTGTTGAAACGGTTGTTGGCACCGCCGACGCTCAGACGGCCGTTGTCGACCACAGCATCCGGCGCGCGACGAATGACGTCCTTGATATCGTTGCGAATCGTGGGAGCGTTTTGAATATCGCTCGCAAAGTAAGCGGACTTGGTGGAAACCTGCATTTCCCGAGCCGCAGTGACTTTGATCACTTCAGCCTTACCCAAAGTGATGACGTCACCCGTGTTGTTGCCGGCATTCAGCTGGATGCCTTCTTTGGTGGACGTCTGCAGACCGGCTTTGGATGCTTTCAGAGTATAGGGGCCGCCGACGCGCAGACCGCTGAAGGCGAACTGGCCGCTGGCTGTGGATTTGACTTCCTTCTTGACCTGCGCGGAAGGCATTTCCAGCACAACGTCGGCATCCGCCACAGGTTTGCCTTCAGAATCGAGCACAGTTCCGCGATAGCTGGCCGAAGTCATCTGCGCCCAGGCTTTTTGAGAACCACCGACCAGAACAAAACAGCTTAGTAAAAGAGAGAGCCAGGTCCGGGCCGCTGGCATGATCCTTCGCAAAAGATAAATACGTCGATCCTGAAGCATCAGACTTTCCTTCATAACTGAAACAGATAGAGAGCGGGCTTCTTCTTACAAGATCCTCATTCAAATGGAAAGTTGAAAACCCTGGTGATTCCATGGCCCCTAGGCCAGTTATCAAGCGTCGCCGCATGTACGATGATTGTGCTTTAAATTCCTTACGACTTTTGCGTGCAGGCTAGCGAAGTTCGGCGACTCTTCATCGCGCCTTTACAGAAAATTGTTCAACTTCCACGCAGCATCCTGCTTCGTTTGCATGCGCCAAATGAGTCTTGACCCCGGGAATGAAAGCTCTGGTCAGCTGTCCTCCTTTTCTCTAAAATTCAGCCGCTACGCAGAGCCTTGTCCCACACGTTTTCGTTCGTGCGAGGAGCGGCAGCGGGCTTATTCATCCGACGCAGGGCAGACATAAGGACACAGACATGAGCAACTCCTATCGCACAGGCAGCCAGGACCCATCCGCCTGGGAGAACCTGGCTCGCAAGGATCTCGGTACGGCACCTCTCGAAACTTTGACCCGACAGACTCCAGAAGGTGTGCCGATCAAAGCACTGTATACCGCCAAAGATCTGGAAGCGGTGGAGTCTTTGGATACCCTGCCAGGCTTCGCCCCTTATACGCGCGGGCCGCGAGCCACGATGTATACGGTAAAGCCCTGGACCATTCGTCAGTACGCGGGCTTCTCCACAGCCGAGGAATCCAACGCTTTTTACCGGCAAAACCTCGCTGCTGGGCAGATGGGTCTTTCGATCGCCTTCGATCTGGCGACCCATCGCGGTTATGACTCCGATCATCCGCGCGTGATGGGGGATGTGGGAAAAGCCGGTGTGGCCATTGATTCGGTCGAGGATATGAAAATACTCTTCGATCAGATTCCGCTCGAAAAAATGAGCGTATCCATGACGATGAACGGCGCTGTGATTCCGATACTCGCGGCCTATATCGTCGCGGGTGAAGAGCAGGGCGTGAAAACTGAACAGCTGTCGGGAACGATTCAGAACGACATTCTGAAGGAATATATGGTGCGCAACACCTATATCTATCCGCCCGAACCTTCGATGCGCATAGTCGG
Source organism: Oligoflexus sp. (assembly GCF_035712445.1). Taxonomy (NCBI): domain Bacteria; kingdom Pseudomonadati; phylum Bdellovibrionota; class Oligoflexia; order Oligoflexales; family Oligoflexaceae; genus Oligoflexus; species Oligoflexus sp. The sequence goes on from NZ_DASTAT010000108.1 coordinate 78,667, forward strand.
GGATATCATAGCCTATACCGCGCATCGCATGCCGCGTTTCAACAGCATCAGCATCAGCGGTTATCACATGCAGGAGGCCGGCGCGAATTCGGCGATTGAACTGGCCTTCACTTTGGGTGACGGCATCGAGTATGTGCGCGCGGCGATCGCTCGCGGGCTGAAGGTGGATGAGTTTGCGCCCAGGCTCTCGTTTTTCTTTGCGATCGGCATGAATTTCTATATGGAAGTCGCCAAGCTGCGGGCTGCGCGTACGCTTTGGTACAAGCTGATGAAACAGTTCGAACCGAAAGACCCGCGTTCATCCATGCTCAGGACGCACTGCCAGACTTCGGGATATTCACTGACGGAACAGGATCCTTATAACAACATCATAAGGACCACGATCGAAGCCATGGCGTCGGTCTTCGGGGGAACGCAGTCGCTGCACACCAACTCGTTTGATGAAGCGGTGAGTCTTCCTTCGAATTTCTCGGCCCGCCTGGCCCGGAACACGCAGCTGATCATCCAAGAGGAAACGGATATCTGTCACGTCGTCGATCCTTTCGGTGGCAGTTATTTCATGGAGTCCCTGACCCAGGACCTTATGAACGAAGCCGAGCGCATCCTGCGCGAAGTGGAAGAGGCGGGCGGGATGGTGAAGGCCATTCAGCAGGGCATGCCGAAGCTCAAGATCGAGGAGGCTGCAGCGCGGAAGCAGGCGCGTATCGACTCCGGGCAGGATGTGATCGTCGGCGTGAACAAGTATAAGACCAAAGAGGAATCCAAGTTCGAAGTGCGGGATGTGGATAACACCAAGGTGCGCGAGCAGCAGGTGGCCCGTCTTCAGGAGATTCGTAAAAAACGGGACGCGGCTCGTGTGAAAGCCACACTGGATGCCTTGGAGGCTGGCGCGCGTGGGACCGGAAATCTTTTGGAATTGGCGGTCGATTGCATGCGCGCCCGCGCGACCGTCGGCGAGGTGTCCGATGCCATGCGGCGCGTGTTCGGGGAGCATCGCGCACCGATTCAATCCGTAAGCGCGGTTTATGCAGCGGAGTATAAGATGAAGTCTGATTTCGAGGATGCGCGCCGTGCGATCTCTGCCTTTGCCGAACAGGAAGGACGTCAGCCGCGTATTTTGATCGCCAAGCTTGGACAGGACGGACATGATCGCGGTGCGAAAGTCATTGCAACCGGCTTTGCGGACCTCGGTTTTGATGTCGATATCGGACCTTTATTCCAGACGCCGGAAGAGGCTGTAAAACAGGCCATTGAAAACGATGTGCATGTCATCGGCATCTCGTCCCAGGCGGCGGGTCACAAGACGCTGGTGCCGCGTTTGATTGAACTCCTGAAACAGCAAAATGCCGGTGACATCGCGGTCGTGGTGGGTGGTATCATTCCCCAGCAGGATTATGATTTCCTCTTCAAGAGTGGAGCGGCTGCCGTTTTTGGTCCCGGAACTCCGGTGCCAACGGCGGCGGTGGAAACTTTGGATGCGATCAAAAAGAAGAGGAAGGGATGAGCATCGACATTCAGGCTCTGGAAGCGGCGCTGGTATCCGGAGAAAGCCGGGGTCTGGCGAAGGCTCTGACTTTGATCGAAAGTCGGCGTCCCGAGCATCGACTGCTGGCCGGGAAACTGCTTTCCGCCATCTATCCCAAAACCGGCCGGGCGAATCGCATCGGAATTACAGGTTCACCGGGCGTGGGCAAGTCGACTTTCATTGAAGCTCTGGGGAAATTTTTTCTGGAGCAGGGGCACAGGCTCGCTGTGCTGGCGATCGATCCCAGCTCGCCGCGATCCCATGGCAGTATTCTGGGCGACAAGACCCGCATGGAAGAGCTGTCGGTGAATCCGAACTGTTTTATTCGACCCTCGCCATCCGGGCTTTCCCTGGGCGGCGTCGCAAGGCGCACGCGGGAATGCGTGCTGCTCTGTGAGGCGGCGGGCTATGACACCATCATCATTGAAACGGTGGGCGTCGGCCAGTCGGAGACTCTCGTGAGTTCGATGGTGGATGCCTTCGTGTTTCTGCAGCTGCCCAATGCCGGGGATCAACTGCAGGGCATCAAGAAGGGTATTTTGGAACTTGCCGATCTGGTGGTGGTGACCAAGGCCGATGGTGCGTTTGAACAGGCGGCCCGACGCGCGGTTGTGGATCATGAGTTGGCGCTTCATTATATGCAGCCCGATCCTGATCGACTGCCGGTGCGGGTGATGTCCTGCAGCGCAGTGGAAAAAAAGGGCCTGCGTGAGATCTATGTAACGCTTCTCGGGAATCTAAAAACCCTGGAGACGGATGGGCGTTTGCAGAAGAGGCGACGGCAGCAGCGCGAGGAATGGTTCGATTCCGAGCTGCAGGATCAGTTGATGGACCTTTTGCTCCGGGATCCGAATTTCAAAAAAGATACCCAGACGCTGAAAACAAAGGTCACGGGCGGATCGCTTTCCCCAACGGAAGCGGCCCAGCAGGCGATTTCAAGCCTGCAGCTCAAAGGTTTGCAGGGTGTGCCGAGGTTCTGACTCCAGCTAGGAAGGGTAGCCTTATGATAGCAGCGAGCTTACTGAATCTTATCCGTCCGAAGACGCCTGATTTCGTTCCCGGTCCCCAGCGCTATGCGCCCTTGCAATTCTTAACGGAGATGTCCCGCGATCCCTTGGGTTTTTTGAATCTGATGCAGAAGGAATACGGGGATGTCGTGCGCATGCCCTTTGCACCGGCTCCGATCTATCTTCTGACTCAGCCTGATATGATCGGCCGCGTGCTCCTCAATACCGAGAAAACCAACCGAAAATCCTTTGGCTACCGACGCCTCAAACTCCTTTTGGGGGATGGGCTCGTGACGAGTTCGGGCGAGCTTTGGAGGACGCAGCGCAAGCTCGCCACTCCCGCGTTTCATCAGAAAGCGATCCATGGTTTCTTTGAGGTCATGCAGGACGAGTGTTTGAAACTGGTGGAGGACCTGGACCGTCGCATCAGGATCAATCCTTTGATCAATATCTCAGAAGAGATGTCGCGGCTGACCTTTACCATCATCGTTCGCATTTTATTCTCCATCAATATGCAGAGCCGATCCCGCGAGGTGCAGGATGCGATGCGGGTTCTGCAGGACTACGCGCATGTCCTTTTCTATTCTGTTTGGAGGCTGCCCCTCGCGGTTCCCACGCCAGGCAATAGAAAGCCCAACAGGGCGCTTAAAAAACTGGATCAGATCGTATATCAGCTGATCCAGGAGCACAGGGAGAATCCGGATCAGTACGATGATCTGCTGTCGCATTATCTGCAGAGCGTCGATGATGAATCCGGTGCGGGGATGACGGATAAGCTTCTGCGGGACGAAGTCATCACCCTGATGCTGGCCGGGCATGAAACCACGGCGGCGACCCTGTCCTTTGCCTTTGAGTTGCTCGCGAAGAATCCACGATGCCTGGAGAATCTGGATCGCGAGTTCGCGGCGCTGCCGGATGCGAACCTGAAGCTCGGTGATCTGAGCAGGCTCGACTACACCCAGCAGGTTTTTTCCGAGGCGATGCGACTCTATCCGGCAGCGTGGGCTATCGGGCGTGAATCGACCGAAGATATCGAATTCCAGGATTATCGCTTTAAAAAGGGCAGCACCTTTATCTGTGCGCAGTATCTGATGCATCGGCATCCGAAGTATTGGACCGAGCCTGAGCTGTTTCGCCCGGAACGATTCTCGGCGGAAGAATCGAAAGGGCGTCATCCCTTTGCGTACTTTCCTTTTGGTGCCGGTCAGCGTTCCTGTATTGGTTCCAACCTGGCTCGATTGGAAGGTCAGGTCATTCTTTCCACACTCCTCCGGCACTTCAGGATGGAACCGGTTCCTGAGGCGCCCTATACGATCAAACCCCTGATCACACTCGTGGTGGATCCAGGGATCACTTTGCGTTTAAGTCGCCGTTGAAAAGCCCTGAAATGGCCGTAGTTTTGCGCTCCGCGCCTTTTCCCATAAGGAAAAGACCTGGAGTGTCCGATACGTATTAAAGCCTATGTTTTTGAAAACTTACAATCGGTATGAAGGTGGAAATTTGAACGCACACGTCTTCACATTACTGGCCCTCCTCGGCGTACTGTCCTCCTGCCACAAGGATCGCGTCATGAAGCAGGAAGTGAATCGCACAGGTCGGGTGGAGGGCAATGCGGAGACTCAAACCGAATACGAAGCGCCGGTGGATGAGAGCGTGAATATTCCCGCGCAGATTACCGGGGCGTACCTCGTTTGTCTGAAGCTCAGTTCGGATCCTGCCGCCTATCAGCAGAAAGTGGGCTGCCGCGTGGAAGCGGAAGGCGGTGTGGTGGTCGAAGACTTCAAGGATCGCGTCGATCGCATGACCTGGACCCAGAAAAAGCAGGGTTCGGCCGTGGATATAAAACTTCTGACAGCCGAGACGCTCAAGGGTTGGGTGGCGCTCTTCAGCGTTCAAGCCGATCCCACAGCCATTCAATCGAAAGTGACTTTTGATCTGTCGTTTACCATGGACGGCGTGACGACGAGCGTAAAAACGGATCTTGTGATGGTCTGGAATGAAGACTGCGCCTTGCCACCCATTCAATTTGAAAGCATCGGTGACAAGCAGGGAGCGGGCACCGCGATCGCGGATCAATTCCGGGAAAGCCATGGCGTTCGCTTCTCGACGATGAGCGGAACGCCTGTGGTCCTGGCTCAGTTCAATCAGACGAATCCCAACCCTATCGGGTATTACGGAGGACCGACCAACGTCGGGAATTTCCTGGCGTCGGATCAGAACGGTGGCCGCTTCTTTATCACCGATCGGCATAAGCAGGCGGAGATGACGGATACGCTGGTCATTGAGTATGACAAGCCTGTGAAAGAAGCGAGTATGGACCTTGTCGATATTGATTTCTCGGAAACCTATGTGATTCGGGCGCTCAATGCTCAGAATCAGATTGTGAATGAAGTGCAGGTCGCGGCCCAAACAGTCGGGGCACGCGATGGACAGCTGAGCCATCACGTGGTGAGAACCCCGGACGGCTCGGCCACCATCACCAGACTTCAGATCTTTGGTTTCAATCCGCCCGGAGCCCTCGGCATTGGCTTTGGCATTGATAATATCGCTCTGCGCTGCGCGCGCTAAACCTTGAAGACAGACTTCAGTCCCGCTATAAGGAATGGCCGCCCTGTGCGTTGGTTCCGGTGGCGTGACTGAATCCCCGTCTACGAGGTGAATAACCCATGAAAAGTTTTGGCAGCGACAACCATTCGGGCGTGCATGCGGACGTGCTTGCGGCTATCCACGAGGCCAACGCCGGTCATGAGCCGGCTTATGGTGCGGATGCTGTAACAGCGAAAGCAAGGCAGCTTTTTCAGAATACCTTTGGACCGGATGCCGAGGTCTTTTTCGTCTTCACAGGGACTGCGGCCAATACCCTGGCCATTCGTGGGCTTTGTCATCCTTTCGAAGCGGTGGTGGCGACGTCATGCGCGCATCTGAATGAGGATGAGTGCGGGGCTCCCGAGTTCGTGGCGGGCAATAAGATCCTCAGTTTTCCGCCTGTGGATGGGAAGCTTGCCTTGGATGTCATCGACCGCCTTAAGATCAATCCAAGCGATCCGCATCGCGTGGTACCGAAGCTCGTGACACTCACCCAGGCTACGGAGCTTGGAACGGTCTACAGTTTAAGCGAACTGCGGGCCATCACCGAGCGTGCTCATGCGCGCGGACTTTTGGTGCATATGGATGGGGCGCGACTGGCGAATGCTGCGGTTCATTTAGGTTGTGAACTTGGAGATGTGACGACGGCTGTCGGTGTGGATGCCCTGAGTTTTGGCGGGACGAAAAATGGACTTTTGTGTGCTGAGGCTTTGGTGTTTCTGAAAGAAGATCTATCCCCTTCGTTTGCATTCATGCGCAAGCAAAGCATGCAGCTGGCCTCGAAGATGCGTTATCTTTCCTGTCAGTTTATTCCCTATCTTCAGGATCAGCTGTGGAAGAAGAATGCCACGCAGGCGAATGCGATGGCGCTTTATCTGCGGGATCGTTTGACTCAACTGCCAGGAGTTGAAATTCCTTATCCCACTCAGGCGAACGAAGTGTTTGCGATCCTGCCTCCTGCTATCGGCAAGCACATGCAGGTGCAGGCGCGAGCTTATGCCTGGGATGGGGCCTTGCATCGGTTTGTGTGTTCGTTCGATACGACCCGCGCGGATGTGGACGAGTTATTCAAGGGGCTTTGAAACCTAGGCCCAACTCATGACAGATCCCTTGACTGCAGGGATCTGTTCGAGGACTTTCCCTGTCAAAATCTTCGACGTTTTTTCTAGCCTTCTTCCCTGAAATTTCATTAGATTCGGCCTCGCGGCTTTGGTTTTAAACTTGCTTTATTAACCTTGGCCGATATTGGATCTAACCTTGGAAGTGATCATGACGATTTTTGGTATTGATTTGGGAACCACCAATAGCCTTATCGCGCTCTATCGCGACGGTCGCGCCGAGCTGGCTCCAAACCGTTTCGGTCAGGTGCTCACACCGTCGATAGTCAGCCTGGATGACAACGGCGCCCTGATAGTCGGGTCTTTGGCTAAAGAAATCAGTATATTACAGCCTCATAAGGCGGCTCGGGTCTTCAAGCGCGGTATGGGGTCGACGCAGCGTTACAATGTGGGTTCAGCTTCCTATACGGCCGTGGAACTCTCGTCATTTGTTCTGCGGTCCCTTAAAGAGGACGCGGAACACCATTTTAAAATACCTGTCACCCGGGCTGTTATCAGCGTGCCCGCATATTTCAATAATCATCAGCGCCAGGCCACCATTCAGGCTGCTCAGCTGGCTGGAATAACCGTGGAACGTCTGATCAATGAACCCACGGCTGCAGCTCTGGCTTATAGCCTGCATGATCAGGAGGAGGATGCGCACATCCTCGTCCTCGATTTAGGCGGCGGCACCTTCGATGTCAGTATCATCGAGAAATTCGACGACATCATGGAAATTCATGCCAGTGGTGGGGACAATTTCCTCGGCGGCGAGGATTTCACCAAGGTGATGGAAAAAATTCTCGGCGAAAAAGCCGGACACCTCGCCCAGGACGCTGCCTTCGTGCGCAAGACCCCGCAGTATGCTGAACAGCTGAAAGTGGCCTTGGCCAATACAGACATGGCCAGTCTCGAAATTGTCGGCGCTGCTGATCGGAAGCGGATCGAAGTTTCAAGGCAGGAATTCGAGAAGAGGGCCGAGGAACTGATCGAGCGCATCAAGGCTCCCATCCTGCGTACGCTGCGCGATTCGGGTCTCAAACCTCAGGACATAACTCATGTGGTTCTTGTCGGCGGCAGCACGCGCCTTTTCTTTATGCGGCGGCTTGTGACCTCGCTTCTGGGCAAGATGCCCACCTCTCACCTCGATCCGGATACCGTGGTCGCGATCGGTGCGGCTTCGCAGGCTGCGTTAATTTCGAAGAATCAGGGTATAGCTGACAAGGTCCTCACGGATGTCTGCCCCTATTCCCTCGGTGTGGAAATTGCCCAATCGAGTGGTTCGGGTCAGTACGAAGCGGGCATTTTTTCGCCCATCATCGAACGCAATCAACCCATTCCTTGTTCACGCTCGGAGCTTTACAGGCCCATCCATCCGAAACAAAAAGAACTTAATCTCAGGATCTTTCAGGGGGAATCCCTCAAGGTTGAAAATAACATCCTGATCGGGGAGCTCTCAATTTCGCTCGGCAGGAAAGAACCCGAGAAGGAAAGCATTGAGGTGCGCTTCACTTATGATATTTCCGGGGTCCTGGAGGTCGAGGCCACGGTGGTGAGCACAGGAGCCAGGCATCGGATCATAATTAATAACAGCGCCTCCCATCTGAGTGATGCAGAGTTGAATCAGCGCTTTTTGGAGCTGGCTGCGCTGAAGATTCATCCGCGTGACCAGGCGGCCAACCAGCACCTTCTGACCAAAGCCGAAAGACTTTATGAAGAGACTTTGGGTGATGTCAGAAATTATCTCAGTGAACTGATCATCACCTTCAAAGGCATCCTGAATCAGCAGAATCCCCAAGAGATTGAGAAAGCGCAGCAGGACTTCGCGGAGCGGCTGGCCGAAATCGAAGGGAGATTGTGAAGTGAAGTATTGGGAAGTCCTGGGGCTTGCTCCAACCGAAGACATTAAAGAAATCAAACGCGCGTATGCCAGGCATTTGAAAACTCTTGATCTCAGTAAGGATGCGGCCGCTTTCCAGGTTCTGCGGGAGGCATATGATCAGGCCCTCGCAGCTGCCAAAGGTGTGAAGCAGGACGTTGCTCCGACCACGGCTCCCCCTCTTGTGATGAAACCCGTCGCAGGGCCCGGTACATTGGAGCCGCAAGACCCGGATATCAATCTTGAGGCTGAAATCAGGACTCGCAACTTTCAAACGGCTATGGACGCGGGGCTCGCCGAACTCTTCAAGCGCCTGATGCTGGACTATGGAGAGAAGGCCTGGAGTGTCTATATACGGCGCAGAAGCGAGATGGGGGAGCTTGGGTTTGATGGGTGCTTGCAGTGGGATCACAGGGTTTTTATGTGCCTTGTGCATTGGTCGGGGTCACCTTTTCCAGGAGCCTTTGCCGAAAGGTTCGCGCAGCATGCAGAGATTTTTCAGGACATCAAGTATCAGAAGGCTTATCCGTATGCCTTCTTTCTTTACTATGGGAAGCTGAAGAGTTATCGCAGCCTGCTCGAGAAGATCCGCAGAGATTCCAAGGATGCGGCATGGACCTATATCCTGGCCGCTCGGAGTGAGGCGTCGCATGAGAAAGCGGCTCGCAATTTGGTGACGTGGGCTGCTATGCGTCGACTTTTGGTTACCCTCGAAGACGAGAGTCCGGAACTGCTTCACACCATGTTTCACCAGGATACACTGGCGTTCTGGCAAAACAAGACCCGGGGCCTACCTCCGATATGGACTCCACGCGGCTTTCTTTGGGGGCTTTGGGGTGTGATGTTTCTTCCGGTCATTCTCACGACTTCTCTGGGTTGGGATCTGCGCAAGGATGATGCCGGCCTCAACCTCCTTGGCACCTTTGTCTTTGGCTATTTCCATCGCTGGTTTTTCTATGCGCTCGCCAACGTCCTGCGCTACCGTCGCATCGGGCGGCTCGACGATAGCCTTGCGAAGGTGCTGATGCGCCCCAAAATGCGCGTGGCCTCCCTGGTGACGGCGGTTATCGCTGCTGTCGGCTGCTACCTGCTGCCGCTTCCATGGGCCGGCATCCTGCCCATTCTTTCTCTTTTTGCGTTCTGGCTCGCTCTCGGCCCTACTTATTTCCAGATGGCGATACCGAACGGGATTGTAGCCATGCTTGTCATCGTGGATCTCATCCAACGAATGCCAGAGAATAACGTGTTTCTGGCGACGTTCGTGCCGGTCACGTATGTGGCGCTGGGAGTCTTGTATGTCGTGCGACTCGGTTACGCCCGCGTTGTTGATCGTGTCCCGTCGTGGATTTCACCGACAGTTCGAGGTTTGATCCTGTTCTTTGTTTCAGGATTGATTGTGAGGTTCGGTCTTCAGTTGATTCTGAGGTTGACGGGATCCTGATGAGTGGGGGGCGCTTGCTGTCTCATCCTGATAGCCCCATCAGGCATCCATGAGCCATTGAACGATCAGTAGAAACTTGATATCAACTTGGCCAAGAACGAGAACATGTCCTCATACTATCCATTGAAAAAATGAACCTTGGTCTCGGCCTGGAATCGCCAAATTCCACCGAATTCTTACTGCCGATATTCCCAACACGTCCATCCAAGTCTTAAACAGATTTGGAGCAATGGATTCCATGTACTACGCGAGGCACAGTCCATGCATCATGGACTGCCATCAACCAAGAGGACAGATCATGACTTCAAAAAGCCTGACTATGATCGCACTCGTCGTTTCCCTGGCTGCCTGCAAAAAAGACGCTGATTCAGCGTCATCTCCATCGAAGCTTGAAAACGGGTTTTACATGGAAGAGACCTTTTGTGATGAAGATCAGTTTATAACCGCCACATATGTCTCTGGCGAAAACTATAGCTTCGCTTATCTCTATGTGACCCCCGAAACATGTGAAGCTTCCAATATTTCAGAAGCCAACGTGATAGCTTATAGTTTGGAACCGGCCGGAAAATTTTCTGACTTCGTCAAAGAAGCTGCCGAAGCCGGTTACACTGTTCGTGAAAAGAATGGGGCCATCCAGATCGTAGCTAACGATGGCAGTATGGAAAGTATTCGAACCAGGAAGATCGGTGCAGTGGATCGCAACAAGGAAATCAGTCTGAACGTGTCTGACGTTAAGATTGAGAAGCAGGATGATATGAGAAATATCAGCCTCAGGGTGAGCGTCAACGGCCCTGTGCTGAGTTATGAACCCTCTGTGTGGTGTGATTCATCGGTTGAGGCAGGAACGACTTCGCGACTTGATAAGGTGGAGTTCCAAGGACAAGGCACGTCCTTTACGGTGCAGGCCGTTGTCAATGATCCCACGGACTCCAACCGATATACCTTTCCAGCCAAATGCCAGGTATCCATCGGAATCTATATTGAGTCCGAAGATACCCCTGGGACAGCATCCCGCACTCTTCTTGATATAGCCTTTGGAAATAAGTTCGGAGTTGAGTAGCAAGAAACCGCGGCCCCACTGCGCAGAAGCTTGAGGAATCGGGCTTCCGCTGGTGGAGGAACCGGGCTGTAGGGATCATTCTGAACTCGCCTTGCACCCTTCCCGGACTAAAAAGACACTTTTTACATTTTCCTGACCATCCGGCTTAATTTGCGGCATCCGCCTGCAACCCGCGTGTTTGGGTCAGCAAGGCTTTTGTCGTGTTGATGTTCTACCCCGTGGGATTCGATGGAAATATGGCTACTATATCATGCCTAAGCATTTTGCTCAGCAAAGTGGGCTTGATAGGAGGTATTACTGATATGTTTCCTGAAAATTGATACTATTCCATGTCATTGCATACTGTCGTGTCGTCGTGGAACCATTCGATCCCAAATCCTAATTCCGTTTCCCTTGGGCAGCCTTTTCTCATGACGTCGTATTCCAGATCAAAGCACGACGCGGATTTTCCAGTGCAGTCTTCGGGTAGAGACTCCCGTCCTAAACTCCCAAAATAATCCATGCAAGTATCAGAGGTTTGCCTATAACAACCGCCTATCAGCTTTTCCTCAAAATACTCGTCAGCTAAGAAAACTTCTTCAAGACTGATTTTGGGGCAAGAGCCATTACGGTCTCCGATTGTCCTGGTAACTGGAAAACATGTGAGAGTCGAGCTGCTGCCATCCGGATAGTTCGCTTTGGTGGTGAGATCGTCCACTTGTTGGAAAGAAGCGGAGCTGCCTTCCAGCACACAAGACTTGTCAGCTGCATTGCCAACTCCTTTAACCATTGCCAAACTGCTATCGCGCATTTCCCATGAAAAGCAACCGACCAAGTTATCCTCAAACAAAATCTTGCCATTCTTTTCATTCGTACTTTAGCTTTCGACAGACGCCCGCAATTTTTTGCTGCGGAATGGATGGCGAAGGTTACGCAGGGTCTATCCGCTGTCATTCTATCGGTTGGTGATTCTCCACGACCCAGAAAAACCTGAGCACGGCCATGGAATTGGCGTGAAGGTGTTGCTCCTCGGCATGAAAGCTCCGCCGAACTATGGTGAAAAATTCCCGAAGGATTTCGAGTCGAGCTTTATCAAGGTGGAGGATAAATACAAACCGGCCTTCGTTCCTTTCTTTCTGGAAGGCGTCGTGGGCATGACGGAACTGAATCAGGCCGATGGCATTCACCCGAACGAAAAGGGTAATGATATCCCAAGGTCAAAGAACTTCTTTAACACTCGCATGAAAAATAGGAGGCCTCTATGGCGTTGGTTGAAGTCAGGCAGGTATCGAAGCAATTTCAGCAGGGAGAAACGGTGATTCCCGTGCTGCGTGATCTCAGTTTCGGCGTTGAGGCCGGAGACACCGTGGCCATCGTCGGGCAATCCGGTTGCGGAAAATCCACGAGCGGGAACCTCGATACCGCCACAGGGGGCAAGGTGATGAATCTTCTCTTCGATGCTGTGACGCAACGCGGCATGAGTCTCATCCTCGTCACGCATGATATGCAGCTGGCGTCCCGCTGCAAAAAACGTCAGCCTCTGGTTCAGGGCCAACTGCAAACACTCCGCAGCAAACTACTGAGGCTCTGCCGCATGCGAGTCTCGAAGTGCTATCAGCGATGATGTGCGCGTCCGGGTTGCTGCGCTCGGATCAGCTTCGATGGTGCCGCGAGCGTTTCGATCGAGGGTTTCGAATCCACAAAAATCGAAGGGGAAACTGCGTTAAATTGCTTTCTTCCAAAATCGGAAAGCTCCAAGTTCAGATAAAAATGCCATAGAAATATTCAATTTTCCGTCCGCACCGGTTGATTTCACTGGCGGAATGCCGAAACCTCTACTGGAGGGGTGAGCTTTCATGTCGCATTCAGCCCTAAGGATTATCGAAGATATAGACCAGACGCCGCGCACCGTTATCTGTCTCGTTGAGGACAGCGTAAGCGGACAGCGCTATGCGTTTAAGCGTTTGCGAAATCCTTTGCCCAACCCCTATGAATTGGCCCGCTTGCGCCAGGAGTATTCCACGCTCCAGGACCTCGATTCCGATCGCATCATCAAAGTCAAAGACTGGGAGCGCCTGGGTGAGCACTACGGCATCCTCATGGAGTTTGTCCCGGCCAGCAACCTGCAGCGGTATTTGGCGTCCCAGCCGAAGCTCGATCTGGGTGCGAAGCTCAAAGTTGCCGTTGAGATCGCCAAGGCTCTGCTGGACGTTCATCAAAAATCCATAATCCATCGCGACATCAATCCCCGGAATATCCTGATTCTGCCGGAAAGCCTGACGATCAAACTCATTGATTTTTCGATAGCGACTCAGGTGCAGTTCGATAGTCTGAGCGGGGAATCCAAGGACAAGGGTTTTGAAGGCTCACTCGCTTACATGTCGCCTGAACAAACGGGACGCATGAACCGCCAGGTGGATGCGCGCAGTGATCTTTATTCATTCGGAGTCACTTTTTTTGAATTGCTGACCGGCAGCCTGCCTTTTGCTGCTGACGATCTGCTCGGCTATATCCACGCGCATATCGCGAAAAAGCCTGCGCCAGCCTCGTCTCTAGTGCGTGAGCTTCCGGTGGTCCTGGACCGCGTGCTTCATAAACTTCTGGAAAAGAACGTCGAGGACCGCTATCAGACCGCGAAAGGACTTCTGGCTGATTTGGAAAACTGCCAGCGGCAGTGGACAGAGACGGGAGACATCCAGGATTTCGAGCTGGGATCCCAGGATTGGAACGAGATCTTTACGGTCAGCCCCAAGCTCTATGGACGTGAGCGGGAATGCCAGCAGCTATTGAAAGCCTATGATAAAGCCGCCGATGGAAGCTTTCAGATCGTGGCCGTCGCGGGTCACTCGGGTATTGGCAAGACCTCGCTGATCAAAGCCGTGGATCCCTTGATCGTGGCTCATCGCGGTTTTTTCATCAAAGGCAAGTTCGATCAGTTTCAGCGCAATCTCAGCCTGAGCGCGGTGCTGGCTGCCTTCAAGGATCTTGTAGCCCAAACCCTGCTCAGACCTGAACATGAAGTGATGCGACTCAAGCAAAGACTCGACGGTGTGCTGGGACCACTGAGCACGGTGATCCTGGATTTGGTGCCGGATTTCAGCGTGCTCCTTCATGCGGCTGGACCGATTCCTGCCTTGCCTGCTGCAGATGCCAGCCGCCGGACCTTGCGGGCCCTGATGGACGTGCTCCGCGCCTATGGCCTCGAAAACTGTCCTGTAGCGTTTTTTATGGATGACGTGCAGTGGGCGGATCAGGCCAGTCTGGAATTTATTCGGGAACTCAGTTCGCTACAGAATCTGAAAGAAGTCCTTTTGATTCTGGCCTATCGGGATAATGAAGTGAGCGTGGCCCATCCTCTGAGTTTGATCTTCGATGATGTGGAAAAAAAATGCCCGATTCGTCGCATTACCATAGGGCCTTTGTCCGAAGCGGATACGAGGCTTCTGGTCGGGGATGCCGTCCATCGGCATGATGCAGCCAGCGCGGAGCTGGCCCAGTGGATCCAATCCCAGTCGGAAGGCAACCCCTTCTTTATCACCGAGGTGCTTAAGGATATCGCCCATCGCAACCTGGTCACGTTTGCGAGGGACCGTGGTCACTGGACCTGGAATATCCAGACGATTATCAGCCAGCGATCATCGGACAACGTCGTCCAATTCCTTTTGGATCGGATCAACGATCTTCCCGCGAGCTGTACGGATCTGCTTAAAATCGCCTCGTGTATCGGGCATTCCTTTGATCTTAAATTCCTGGCCGTCCATACGGGATCAACCCCCATTCGTGTTCTTGAACAGCTCATTCCTGCGCTGAATAGGGGGCTCCTGATCTGTGTAACGGGCGATGTCCCCGTCCTTCTGAATAATAAGGACAAGGACCTTCAGCAGATCATAGAACTGCGCTTTCGACATGACCGCATTCAGCAGGCCGTCGATTCCATGCTGAAGGTTGAAGATAAAGCCAGCATTCATCTGCAGCTGGCACGGATGACAAAGTCCTTGCCTCAAACCAGGCGAACGACAATGGAATTGGCTGCTCATTACTTCGAAGCCAGTTCTCTGATCACCGATCCGGCTGAACGCGATAGCATGCTCGTGGCTTTGAGTGACGCCGCTCAGGTGGCAAAGCTTTCGAATGCTTATGATAGCGCCTATCGCCTGCTGAACCTGGCGAGACAACTGATGCCCGAATCCTACTGGACGCGGCAGCACGATCTTGCCTACAGGATCTATAGCAGTTTCTTTGAGGCCACATTCCTGACCTCACGGTTCCAGGAATCCGAACCCTGTGGACTTCTGCTTCTGCAGCACTGCGAGACTTTGCAGGAAAAAATCGAAACCCTCTATAACCTTTGCTTTCAGTATGCCGTTCAAGGACGTGCCGAGGACTCGCTGAGACTGGGCCGCCAGGCCCTGGGTCTTCTTGGGGTCAAGATACCGAAAAAGCCCAAGCTCTATCATACCGCGATCAACCTTATGCGCTTTCGTCGTCTTCTGAAGCAGACGAGTTACGAAAATCTAGTCAATGCACCCGAGATCACCGATCCTCTGAAACGCCTGACCCTGAAAATCATGTTTGAAATGACAGCCGTCGGCGTCAATACCGGCGAGAAGCTCCTGCTCGGCTTTCTGATCAGCCGGTCGGCGGAGATCGCGATTCGCTATGGCAACTGCCCGGAAAGCGCCTACGCCTTCGTTCTTCAGGCCAGTATTCTGCAGATTGCATTCAATGATAATGAAGGGGCGAGGCGCATTGCGCTCACGGGTCTCGCGATCATGGAAAAAATCCCCGGGGTAGCCCTGCGCGGCCGCATTCTCGGTTGCTATGCGAATTTTGTTCACAGCTGGCACCTGCCCTCGTCGGAATATGCCGGACATGTGAAGCGCGCTTTGGAAGCTGCGTTTGAAGACGGTGATCTGCTCTGGATCGCCGCGACCGGGGTTTCCGTCGTGAATGCGACGCGCGGATTGACTTTACAGGAATCGATTCGGGAACAAAGCAAATACCTTCTGATCGTGAGAAATACGAAGCATCGGGAGTTTATCGAGTTCGGCATGGAAGCTTTGGGCTATATGCTCTGTGTGTCTGGCCAGACCGCAACGCCTGTGTCTTTGTCGTTTGAAGGCTTCGATGAACAGAAATTCGAAGAAGAGTGTGAAGCCTCACGCTATTCTTTGAACCTGGCCTTCCACTATATGAATAAAGTGGACGTGCAAATGTCCCAGGAGCAGTGGGTCGAGGCTCGCGCCTACCTTAAGCGCATGGACAGGCACAAGGAATCTCTGAACAGCCTTGTCACGGTTTTTGACTATCATATGTATCACTGCCTCCTCATCGCGCAGGAGGCTCAGCATGGGTCCAAAGCTCAAAAATTCGTGGCTGCGACGAGAATCGCGAAGATCCTGCGCTTTGTGAACGCCTGGGCGGATTATAATCCCGAGAACTTTGAATTCTATCGCCTCTTCCTGACTGCCATTCAGAATAATGTGAAGGATCAGTTCTCGGAAGCCGCGCAAGGTTTTGAGAAAGCTCTGGCCTCGGTGCGGAAATTCAAGATGATGCGGCAGGAGGCCTTGGTGCTGCAGGTTACCTTCAAGTTCCATCAGAACCGGGGAATCCTCACAATTGCCAAGGTCTATCTGCAGAAGCTCCTGCATGTTCTGCATGTCTGGGGAGCCAAATCCAGAATAGACTTTTTAAAGAAGAGCTATCCGGAGTTGATTGATGATGAGGGCAGTCAGATGCCCGAGACCTATACGGCAACGCTTGCGCCCGCGCGTGGATCTCAAAATTCCCTTCATACGATGGCAGGGCAGTCGAATCTGGATATTGATAGCATGAGTCTGATCAAAGCCAGCCAGGTGCTGGTGGGCGAAGTCAGACTGGAAGCCCTGCTGCAAAAAATCGCCGTCACTCTTCTGGAAAATGCAGGGGCCGACCGTGCCGCCTTGATTTTAGGTCCGAACGCCGAGGGGCGGTACCAGGTGAAATTTGTCCAGCAGGCCGGAGATAGCCAGGTCTTGATCCTGGAACAGGATCTTGAGACCTGCACAAACCTGTGCCAGAGCCTCGTTCGATCGGTGGCGCGCAGCGGGAAAATCGCGATCATCAGCGATGGTCCCGCAGCCTCGGAACTGAAAGATGACCCCTATATGCGGAAGGAAAAGCCGCTGTCGCTGCTCTGCGTCCCCATGCGCAATCAAGGGCGCCTCGGCGGTGTCATCTATCTGGAAAACCGCATCACCCGCGGAGCTTTTACGTCCGATCGCAAGCAGATAGTCGAGGTTCTTGCCACGCAGGCCGCGATGTCGATAGAAAAGGCTCAGCTCTATAGTCATATGGAGCAGAAGATCGAAGAGCGAACCCGCGATATCCGTTCGATTCTTGCGAACATCCAGCAGGGTATTTTCACGATCAAAGGCCCCCAGCTGACCGTGGATGATGATTATTCGATCTATCTGGAGACTCTGTTCGAACGCAAGGGTTTGGCCCGCATGTCCATGGAGCAGCTGCTTTTCTCCCAGTCCAACCTGGATGCGGATCGGAAAGCTTTGGTGAAGAATGTTCTGCTCTCCAGTCTGGGCGAGGATCTTCTGGCATTCGAACTCAATGCCGCGCATCTGCCTTTTGAAATGACGATTCATGCGGGTGGAAGCATCAAGCAAATCGAAATGGACTGGCATCCTATTTCAGGGCCTGATAATCGGGTCGCGCAGATTCTGGTGGCCGTTCGCGATGTCACCACACTGAGGGCCCTGCAGGCCGAGACGACCCGCAGGCAAATGGAGCTTGAGAGAATTGGGGAACTGCTCAGCCAGCCCGCGCCCCATCTTATCCGCTTTTTTGCAGAGGCCTATCAATTGCTGGAGGAGTGTCTGCAGACTCTTCAGCGCCCTGAAATGGACCCGGCGCTGGGCAGCCTGAGTCGATCGCTTCATACGCTGAAGGGACTGGCCCGAGGCAATGGTCTTAAGAATCTCTCGGCGGCCGTGCATCATGTCGAAGATGAGCTTGTCCAACAAAATGGCGTCAAGGGTTTGCAGGATCTCATAGCCTCCATCCAGTCCTTAAGAAAAGTCCTCGACGAGTACCAGGAGCAGTTTAAAAAACTGGTTCCGGCGCTGAAGCAGGATGGTCTGGACACCGACGATTATGCTGCTCTGGTGAAAGACCTGTCGAAACTGAGTCAGCTCAATCTGGGCGCGGACATGCAGGCGAGAATCCGCTTCTGGCAATCGCGGCTGGCGGGTTCCGATGCGTCTCCACTGGATCAATGGTTGAAGGCCTATCAGCCGAAACTGGCCGAAATCGCAGGAGCCCTGCACAAGAAAGCCCCGGCTTTGGTCGTCGTGGCTCCGCCTCTCCATCTGTCTGAGTCCGGTGCCCGGACCCTTGAAAGAATTTTAACGCATCTTTTCCATAACGCCGTGGATCATGGACTGGAGTCGACGGAAGAGCGAATCAAAATTGGCAAGACCGAGCAGGGGACGCTCACCATTGTTGCGAAGATCGAGCATGAGCGGTTCATCATGCGATTCGAGGATGATGGCAGAGGGTTGGATCTCGATGGCATTCTGGCGAAAGGCCAGCGCATGGGTCTTTGCTCAGCCGAGGAAAGAAATCCAGACAGGATCGCCCAGCTTATCTTTCATCCAGGATTTTCCACGAGCAAGAGCTTGACGGAAATCTCCGGTCGTGGGGTCGGGATGAATGCCGTGGAAGCGGAAATCAAAGCGGCTGGCGGATCTGTTGAAATTCAGCTGCTGGGAAATCCTGAAGCCCGGTTCCGCCCCTTCGTGTTCGTCATCGAGCTGCCGCAAAGCGAGATGCTCGACCCAAAGGATGCTGCCAGCGAACGCAAAGTATCCTAGCCGTCAGGATCTTTTCACTCTCATCTTATTCGCAATCTCAAGATCGACCAGCACCTTGCGCAGGGCCAGTTCGCCTTGCAGGCCGCGCGCCGACCAGCGAAGCGCATTCAGCAGAAGCTTGTCTTTCGCAGCCGCGGGCAGTTCAGAGCTAAGCTGATCGCCATCAAGCCTGGCCTTGAACATCGTGCAAAGCTCCTCATGGTTTTCCAGGCTCTCGCTCAATAGGTTCAGGCTGGCCCGTGACCAGGCATCCGCACCGCCGACCTTCAGCTTCATCAGATCACCAAAACCGGCCTGAGAGCCCATGCGATTCAACTTTAAAATATCAGGGCGAAGCGGCTTTCCATCCGCTGTCTCCGTCACGGCAAGGGATGGAAGCGGTTCGGGATCCGGCATGCGTATCACACCGAGCTGGCGATCCATCTCTTCATTGGCAATGCGATCCGCCTCGGCGTTCTCTTCCCGACGAATCCAGCCGATCTGCCAGCGAGCGATCCCGCGCAGGGCCTCCAAGGCTTTTTGCTTCAACTCATCCATGCGGGGATGTTTGGCCTGCCATTCGCCCGAGACCTGCATGACGACCAGCTTGCTGTCACCAAAAAAATGAACATACGTCAGACCCAGGTCTTTAGCCATGGCAATGCCCATCAGGAGTCCATGGTACTCGGCTTCATTATTGGTTGCCGATTCCAAAAAAAAGACCCGCTGTTGGCCACCTTGCCAGTCCGAATACGCTGCGCCGGCTGCAGGGCCGGGATTTCCACGTGATCCACCATCAAAATATATTTTCACGGGATCGAGCGACATGCTTGGGCTTCCTTCAATCGAATGGGCGAGTGCTCAGACTATCGCAAATTCAAAGAGGAAGCGCGAGGAATTTGCGCTACATCGCTGCATTCTGAGTTAGGGACGCTGTCCAAAGTCTGGTCAGATCAAGGGGCGGAGCCAATCAAAGAAACCGCGCATGCTCTCAATGCTTCTTCTGACGCTATGGGGATCATCCAGTCCATGATCGCCGTTGGGAACCATCCAGATCCGAAAGCCGTCCTTCCGCAGAGTATCCACGCGATCACGCGGGGCGCAGGAGTCGGATTCGCCGATCACGAAGACCGTGGATTCCGGGAATTTGCGGAAGCGGTGATATTCTTCATCCAGATGAAGCTGGGGGCTCAGGGAGATGATGAGGTTTTTGGGATTGAGTTTCAGGCCGGTATTCAGAGCTTCGGCCAGGATATTGTTGCCGAAGGAATAGGCGGCGATGGTCTGCTTGTGTTTGATCGTCTGCTGCGACCAGTCCGTGCAGAGGCGGCTGACGGAGCGGCGCAGAATCGGACGTTTGCTGGCATCGCTGATGAACTCGGGTTTATAGCCGACGCAGGTGGCGGCGAGGCCGACTTCGAGATGAAGATTGGTGAGATAGTAAAGCCAGGGCCGGTCGTAGCGATAGCCGCCGCCGCTGAGGACGAGCAGTGATCCGCGTTCCTCTTTGCTGCTGAGCGTTTCCGAAAGAGGATCGACCCCATCATAGCGACTGAAATCCAGACTGATTTTTTTCATGGCCGTCTTCACGACTTTATTCCTTGGTCTTGCGCAGAGCATATTTCCAAAGAAGCTGCTGCGAGCTTATGTAATCCGTATTGAGGACGCGAAATTTTTCACTGAGGACGGTCGCGCAGTTCTTATAGAACTGGGCTTTGGTTGCATCGCCTTCCCGGTCCAGGAAGCTTTCAAAAAGTCCCGCTTCCAGCGTGAAAAGATAGGACTGCGCATCGGCCGATACCGTCGCCGATCGCGGCGCCTGATCGAAGAGGCTCAATTCACCGAAGCTGTCACCGGATTTTAAAGTGGCGAGTCGATGGGCATCGCCGGTAAGAGTGTCGCGCTTATAGACGGACAACTGTCCACCGAGAATAAGGAAAAGACCGCGGGATGGTTCACCCTCGATCACGGCATGGGCGGATTTTTTTACCACCTGGATACTGCCAAGGCTCCAGATGCGCCTTCTTTGCTCTTTGGAGAAGGTGCGAAAAAGGAAGATCGCAAGCAGCTGCTCGGCGCCCCAATCGAGGTCCCGATAGAGGTCGATTTGCGGTATCGAGAACGGTTTAGAGAGATCTTCCATGTCTGCTTTGCTCCAGAGTTCAGTCTAGCAAAGCCCTGAAGGAAAAGAGACGGCACGGTTTTGCCTGGTCCCGCAGCTTTTGGTATTTCCTTGAAATTCATCCGCCATGTGGCAAGATTCAGGCACATTTCCTGGAGGGGCCCGATCATGTCACAGAGCGTTAAACGGGTGTGTAATCTATGCGAAGCCATGTGCGGCTTGACCATCGAACTGAGCGATGACCAGTCCATGACCATTCGCGGCAATAAGGCTGACGTTTTCAGCCAGGGGGCTTTCTGCCCCAAATCGCAGGGTCTCAAGGACCTTTGGCAGGATCCGGACCGCGTGCGCGGACCTTTGAAAAAAGTAAACGGCCAGTTTCAACCGATCGCCTGGGAAAAGGCCTTCCAGGAGATCGCCGACAGGGTCAATGCCCTGCAAAAAAAGTACGGTCGTTCGTCGATCGCGACCTATGCCGGCAACCCCAATACCCATAATTTTGGGAACCTGATTCTGCTGCCCATGTTTTTACGCGGGATCCGTTCGCACAATAAATTCTCGGCGACTTCGGTCGATCAGCTGCCGCATATGCTCGCGAGTTATCTGATGTTCGGGCATCAGCTGCTCCTGCCGATCGCGGATGTGGACAATACCCGCTACATGCTGATGTTCGGTGCGAATCCGGCCGTTTCCAACGGCAGTCTTCTGTCCTCGGCGGGCCTTTCCACAAAATTGAAAGCCATTCAGCATCGAAATGGAAAGGTCGTGCTCTTCGATCCGCGCTATACCGAGACCGCCTCGCTCGTATCGGAGCACTACTTTATCAAGCCGGGAACGGATGCCTTTTTACTCGCGGCGCTGGTGAAAGAAATCTTTGCCCGCAAGATGGTGAAGCCGGGTCGGCTTTCCTCCATGATCAAAGGCCTGGATCAACTGGAGCCCTTGTTCAAGGACATCGACCTCGATCAGGTCAGCAGCATCACAGGCGTTCGGCGTGATGTGATCGAACAGGTTGCGAAGGATCTTCAGACCTATGAGCCCGCGCTCTGTTACAGCCGCATGGGCGTCTCGACCCAGGCTTACGGAGCCGTGTGCCAGTGGCTGATCAATCTGATCAATATCCTGACCGGGAACTTTGATAAAAAAGGCGGCGTACTTTTCACAAAGCCTGCCGTCGATGTTGTCGAATTCGCCACCCGCGCCGGCAGTCGCGGGAGTTTCCGGCGCCGCAAAAGTCGGGTGCATCAGCTGCCGGAATTCGGCGGCGAGATGCCGGTCGCCACGCTTGCCGACGAAATCCTTACGCCCGGCGAAGGGCAGATCAAGGCCCTGATCACGATCGCGGGCAATCCCGTGATCAGCACACCCAACGGCCGTAAACTGGAAAAGGCTTTGGGTGAACTGGAGCTGCAGGTCGCGATTGATTTCTATCAGAATGAGACAACCGCGTTGGCTGAATATATCCTGCCGCCGACATCCTCGCTGGAGCATAGTCACTACGATTTGATTTTCAATGCTCTCGCTGCGCGCAATATCGCCCGTTTTTCACCCGCCATCGTGAAGTCACCCGAGGGGAGCTACGAGGATTGGGAGATCCTGCTCGAACTCTGGGCACGTATCGGTTATCAGGACGGCCTCGTCGATCGCTCGAAGAAGTTTCTGGTTAAAAAATCCATGCAGGCCCTGGGCATGGAACGCATCGTGGACCTTGGCCTGCGCATCGGGCCCTATCGCAAGACGGGACTGAGCCTGAAAAAGCTGAAGGAAAGCCCCGATGGCATTGACCTCGGGCCTCTGGAACCGACCCTGCCCCAGCGCCTTTACACCAAGGATAAGAAGATTGATCTGTGCCCGGCGCCGATGCTCGAAGCCTTTCAAATCTTCCGTAATGACCCGGCGTGGAAGCAGACTCAACAGGATGAAGCGGACGAGCTGTATTTGATCGGCCGGCGCAATCTGAAGAGCAACAACTCCTGGATGCATAACCTTCCAAGCCTCGCCAGGAGCAAGAACCAGTGCTATCTGATCATGAACAAGGACGACGCCAGCCGCAGGAATATCGTCGATGGCAGTCAGGTCCAGGTCAGCAGTTCGGTGGGCAGCATTGAAATTCCGGTGATGCTGAGCGATCGCATCATGCCCGGCGTCGTGAGCATTCCGCATGGCTGGGGACATGACAGAAAGCAGGTAAAACTCACTCTGGCCCGGAAATCGCCGGGAGTGAGCCTGAACGATATCATGGACGATCGGCAGGTGGATCTTTTCTCAGGAAATGCGATTTTAAATGGCCAGAGGGTGCGCGTAGCCAGCCTTGTCCAATAAAAGCATGGATTTTGCAGGAAAAGACTCGATTTTACTCCTGCATCCGTTTTATGATGGGGAGATATATCCAAAAAAAATCGAGAGGACGATGCCATGCCAATGGTCAAAATGCGGGACGGGAGTTCTGTTTTTGTTCGGGTTCTGGGTCGTGGTCAACCCGTTCTTATGCTCCATGGTTTCGCCCTGGACAGTCGGCACTGGCTTCCTCTGATTGCTCCTTACCTGAATTCCTTTCGCTTCATCATGCCTGATTTTCGTGGACATGGCCGCTCCGGGATCGGTGAACTGCACCGCTCCCGGGTGCTCGATACCCTTTGCCATGACATCGACGATATCCTGGATTCCTTGCAGATGGAGAAAGTTCTGCTCTGTGCCTATTCCATGGGCGCTCTGGTCGGACTGGAATATGCCCTGCGCCGCCAGGATCGGATTGCACGTTACCTGCATATCGAAATGAGCCCGCGCTTTCATAATGCAGAGGACTGGACTCATGGTTTCAACCCGCAGCTGATCGAGCAGGCCAAGGCTCTGGTCGATCTTTGGGGGCAGAAATCGTCTGATGCCGGGGGCTCCTATCGCGCTCTGGTGCAGGAGCTGGTTCGCCAGGCCTTTCCCCAGCGCTGGATCATGCAGATGGTCGATGCGCTGCCGCTTCGGCTCCTGGAACCCATGCTGCCTCACCCTGAATTCACCTATGAAATATTCTGCTTTCTTCTGGAAACCGACTTTGATGTGCGCCCGCGCGTCCCTGAGTTTCAGATTCCTGGGCTGATCATGAGCGGCCGCCATTCCCGTTATTTTCCCTGGGAAGGCTCGGACTGGCTGCATCAGAACTGGGAGCAGAGCGAGCATATGGTCTTCGATCATTCCGGGCATGGGCTCATGTATTCGGAGCCTCTGAAGTTCCGGAGGGGCTTTCAATGTTTTCTGAACAATGAATTGCAGCGTATTCATGAGATCCGTAGCAGTCGCAACTGGCTGCGTCTGCGGACAGCTGGATAATCTCACTCACATAGATTAAGCTCAGCAACAGCACGCGGGGTATGGCCTAGGCCTAACCCCGCGTTTGCTTTATGGGCGGCATGAGGTGCAGGCCCCTGGCTCTGGCGCATAACGGAATATATCTTGCCTCCGAAGTCCATGATGCTATAGTTAGCGCAACTTCTCACAATATGTCTTCCTGTCTTATGCAGAGCCAGAAGGAGTCCGAGCCATGTTTGACGTCCCAAGCAAAACGCTCGAAACAGCGCCACTCTCCATGATTCCCACGCTGCCGGAAAGCATCGTGGAAACGCAGCAGTTACTGGAGATCATGCGAAGACAGGATCAGTTTTTCGCCACGGGCATGACTCTGAACGAAGAGTTTCGCCGGGCTCAACTTGTGAAACTACGCAAGGCCGTGGAAAAGCACGAAGGCAGTCTTCTGCAGGCCTTCGCCAAGGATCTGAGAAAATCAGGGACAGAGGCTTACTTTGCCGAGATCGGCGTGACCCTGGCCGAGATTCGCCATGCGCTGCAGCATCTGCGGACCTGGATGAAACCGGAGCGCTGCCCAACGCCCATGGCACTGGCTCCGGCGCGTTCGGAGATTCGCCGCGAGCCTTTGGGCCGCTGTTTGATTTTGAGTCCTTGGAATTATCCTTTGCTCCTGACCATCACACCCTTGGTCGCCGCTCTTGCAGCCGGAAATACCGTGGTGCTCAAACCATCCGAACTCGCGCCGGCCATGTCTCAGGCGGTTCGTGAACTTTTGGAAGATACCTTTCCTCCTGAACTCGTATGCGTTCTGGAAGGCGGTGTGGAGATGAGCCGTCTGCTGCTGGATCAGCGCTGGGACCTTATCTGTTTCACCGGAGGTACGGAAGTCGGTCGATCCGTGGCGCAGGCCGCTGCGAAGCATCTGACGCCTTGTATCCTGGAGCTGGGTGGCAAGAGCCCCTGCCTTGTCAGCCGCACTGCGGACCTTAAGGTTGCGGCACGGCGGATCGTTTGGGGAAAATATTTGAACGCAGGTCAGACCTGTCTGGCTCCTGATTATATTCTGGCTGAAGAAAGCATACATGATGCCCTGGTTGCAGCCCTGCGCGCCGAGATTCAGCTGCGCTTCGGCCCCGAACCCTTGAATAATCCGCAGCTGCCGCGCATCATCAATCATCGGCATTTCCTGCGGCTGCAAAAAATGATCGCACCCGGCACGGTGATTCACGGCGGACGCTGCGATGCCGAAGCCCTTTTGATTGAACCGACCCTTGTATCCGCAAACGATCGCAGTTCACCCGCCATGCGCGAAGAAATCTTTGGCCCTGTGCTGCCGATCCTCAAGGTGAAAAACCTCGCGGAGGCCAAGGCCTTCGTCAAGGCCGGTGAAAAGCCTCTGGCCCTTTACCTTTTCACAGAAGAGCGCGGGGAACAGGACGATATCCTCCGCACCATTTCCTTTGGCGGCGGCTGCATCAATGATGTCCTTGTGCATGCCGGCAATCCCGAGCTTCCGTTTGGAGGCGTGGGTGAGAGCGGCATGGGCGCTTATCACGGACGCCATGGTTTTGAATCCTTCTCGCATCGAAAAGCGGTAGTGCGGAATAATACCTTTATGGATCTTCCTCTGCGTTATGCCCCTTGGGGGCGATTCAAGGACAAGGCCTTCCGGCTGTTTCTCAACTGAGGCGCGGATATGCGGCGTGAAGATTGGGTTGCCATTCGCTATGTGAAATCACTTCTGGCCACCGCATTTGGTCAGGAGCATCGTTCCTCGCTTTTAGCCAGGGCTCAGATTGATGAAGCGCTTTTGAATGATCCGGGCGCCATGGTCACCACGGCCCAGTATTCACGCCTCAGCCGCCTTCTCATGATGGCCTCGCGCGATGAAAGTTTCGGCTTTACCGCGCATGGCCTGAAGCCAGGCACCTTCGCCATGATGTGCCAGACCATCATTCATGCCGAAGAGCTGGAGCAGGCGATCAAAACCTGCACGCGCTTTTATCGGCTGGTGACCGAGGATTTCAGTCTTCATCTGAAGCGGCATCAGGATACGGCCGTGATCGAGCTGCGTATCCACGAGCCCTTGAAAGGCCCGGCCGGTTTTTTTACGGAAGCCATCTTTGCGATGCTCATGCGGCTTTTTTCATGGCTTATTGATAAACCGATAGTTCCCCTGCGCGTGGACTTTGCCTTTGGTCCCGAGGACAGCGGCCATTCCTTTGAACGGAAAATACCGGGCGAGGTCTGCTACCGCCAGCCCTGTTCGCGCCTCCATTTCCCCTCGCAGCTACTGCGTGAGGTTATCAAGCATGATCGCATTGAACTGAGGGAGCTTTTGGAAAAGGAAACGCATCGCTTCCTCACCGATTTTCGGAAAGAAGATAGTTATAGTGCCCGCATTCGTCATTCGCTGATGCATGATGAGGACGTCATGAACAAAAGCCTGGAGGCCTTCGCGCGTGATTTCGGCATCAGTCCGTCCTCGCTGCGCAGAAAGCTTCGGGAAGAGGGTCAGAACTTTCACGACCTGCGCGAATCCATTCGCAAGCAAAGATCGCTTTATTTCCTGAATCAAACGCACAAGAGCATCGACGCGATCGCCGCCGCCACAGGCTATTCGGAATCGTCGACCTTTCATCGCGCCTTCAAAAAATGGACGGGACTGACGCCTCAGGCCTATCGGCAGAAACCTCAAAGCCGCCATGACATGGGTTGATCAGCCCTTGACGTGACCATTTCTGCCAATGAAGGTGATCACTCCTGCCATTGCCATGAGTCGGGATTCTTCCTACAGTTCGGCTAAAGCACGCTCAAAGACAGCCAGACAGGGAGTATCAATGACTGGACATGCCTATATCTATGATGCCGTACGGACTCCAAGAGGCAAGGGCAAAGCGGATGGGAAGCTTTACGAAGTCAAACCCATCAGTCTTCTGACTCAGCAGCTGAAAGCCCTGCAAAAGCGCAACAATCTTGACACCAGTCTGGTCTCCGATGTGGTGATGGGCTGTGTGACCCCGGTCGGGGAACAGGGGATGAACATCGCGAAGTCTGCAGCAATGCTGGCGGACTGGAATGAATCTGTCGCGGGTGTGACCCTGAATCGTTTCTGTGCATCCGGTTTGGAAGCCATCAATCTGGCCGCCGCCAAGATTGCCTCGGGCTATGAAGATCTGGTTGTGGCCGGTGGCGTGGAATCCATGTCGCGCGTTCCGATGGGCATGGACGGTGGCGCCTGGGCCCAGGATCCTGAGACCAACCTGCACGCAGGATTTATGCCCCAGGGTTTGGGTGCGGATCTGATTGCGACGCTCGAAGGTTTCAACCGTGAAGCGGTGGATCAGTTCGCAGCGCATTCGCATGCGAAAGCAGCTCGCGCGGAAAAGGAAGGCCATTTCCAAAAATCCCAGGTCCCCGTTGTGGATCAAAATGGTCTTGTGATCCTCGATCGCAATGAAATGATCCGTCCTGACACCAATCCTTCCACTCTGAATCAATTGAAAGCCTCGTTCGCAAAAATGGGCGACATGGGCTTCAGCACCGTGGCCTATCAAAAATATCCCGCGGTCGAGCGCCTGAATCATGTGCATACCGCAGGCAATTCCTCGGGTATCAGTGACGGCGCGTCCGCAGTCCTGATCGGCAGCAAGAAGATCGGTGATCAGCTGGGCCTCGCTCCCCGCGCGCGCATTCTGGCCACGGCAGCCATCGGCTCCGAACCGACGATCATGCTCACAGGTCCTGCGCCTGCAACCCGTCTGGCACTGAAAAAAGCCGGCCTCGATTTCAAGGACATCGACCTCTTTGAAGTCAATGAAGCCTTTGCCTCGGTGGTGATGAAATTCCAAAAAGACACCGGCGTTCCCTTTGAAAAAATTAATATCAACGGCGGCGCGATCGCCATGGGCCATCCGCTGGGAGCCACCGGCGCGATTCTGACCAGCAGTCTTCTGGACGATCTGGAACGCCTGAATCTGCGTTACGGTGTGGTCACGCTTTGTATCGGTGCCGGTATGGGCATCGCCACTGTCTTTGAACGAATCGGATGAGGGGATAGTCCATGAATGATATTCGTTTGGAAAAAGATTCGAATCAGATTGTCACCCTCACCTTTGATGCTCAGGGACAATCCGCCAATACCATGAACGCCGCGTTCCGTGATTCGCTGCGTGCGGTCACCCAGAAAATCGTCGCGGATAAGGCCAATATCAAGGGTATTCTCTTGACCTCCGCGAAGTCCACGTTCTTTGCCGGCGGTGATCTGAAGGAATTGAGCCAGATCGGTCCAGAAGATGCCGATAAGGTTTTCGCCATGGTGGAAGGCATCAAGGCCGACCTGCGCACGCTGGAAACTCTGGGTGTGCCCGTGGTCGCTGCGATCAATGGCACCGCTCTGGGCGGCGGCTGGGAAATCGCGCTGGCCTGTCACCACCGTTTGCTTTTGAACGATCCGAAAGTTCGCATCGGTCTGCCTGAAGTTTCGCTCGGCCTTTTGCCCGGCGGCGGCGGCGTGGTCCGCATGATTCGTCTGCTCGGTCTGGAGCAGGGCATGCCCCTTCTGATGGAAGGGAAGCAGCTGGCTCCTGACGCCGCTCTGAAGATGGGTCTTGTGCATGGACTCGGAAACTCCACCGAAGACCTGAATGAGAAGGCGCGGCAATGGATTCTGGCCAACCCCACATCGAAGCAGATCTTCGATCAGGAAGGCTATAAGGTTCCTGGTGGCAACGCCAAGACACCGAAGCTTGCCGAGATGCTGCCCATCGTTCCCGCGATGCTGCTCGATAAAACCAAAGGCTGCTATCCCGCACCGGAAGCCATCCTGGAAACAGCTGTGGAATCCCTGCATGTGGATGTCGATACCGCTTTGCGGATCGAAAGCCGCTACTTCGCGAAACTGGCCACGGGTCAGGTTGCGAAGAATATGATCTCGACCTTCTGGTTCCAGCTGAATGCGATCAAAGCCGGGGAAAGCCGTCCCAAGGATTTCCCGAAACAAAAATTCCAGAAAGTGGCGGTGCTCGGTGCCGGCATGATGGGCGCGGGCATTGCCTACGCTGCGGCGAAAGCAGGCATCGAAGTTTATCTGAAAGACGTGAGTATCGAAGCCGCGGAAAAAGGCAAACAGTATTCCGCGAAACTTCTGGATGGCCGCCTGAAAAAAGGCCAGATCACCGAAGCCGACAAGGCCGCGTTCCTGGAACGCATCAAGCCGGTTGATAACTATGAAGCACTCGCCAACTGTGAACTGGTCATCGAAGCGGTCTTCGAAGATCGTCAGGTGAAAAAGGACGTCACGGAAAAGACCATAGCCGTTCTGCCGAAGAATGCGATCATGGCCTCGAACACCTCGACGCTGCCGATCACCAGTCTGGCCAAGGCTTCGCCCTATCAGAATCAATTTATCGGTCTGCACTTCTTCTCGCCTGTCGACAAGATGCAGCTGGTCGAAATCATCCTGGGCGCGGAAACCTCGCCGGAAACTCTGGCCCGCAGCTTCGATTTCGTACGGCAGATCGATAAGATCCCCATAGTGGTGAATGACAGCCGCGGGTTCTATACCTCGCGCGTCTTCGGACTCTTCACCCAGGAAGGCATCGCGATGCTGGCCGAAGGTCAGGCTCCGATGGCCATCGAGCGCGCGGCTCTGCAGGCCGGCATGCCGGTCGGTCCCCTGGCTGTGTCCGATGAAGTCAGTCTCTCGCTCTTTGATCTGGTGCGCAAAGCCACCGAAGCGGACCTTGCCAAACAAGGCAAGCCCGCACCGAAACACCCGGCGAATGCCGTGGTCGACCGCATGCTTCATGAATTCGGACGCAAAGGCAAGGCCGCCGGCGCCGGATTTTATGAATATCCGAAAGATGGGAAGAAATATATCTGGCCTCAACTGAGCAGCCTCTACCAGGGATCACCGCTGCCCTTCCAGGACCTGAAGGATCGACTCCTTTTCATTCAGGCTTTGGAAACCGTCCGCATCTATGAAGAAAAGGTGCTGATGTCGGTCGCGGATGCCAATATCGGCTCGATCTTTGGTTTTGGTTTCGCGCCCTGGAGCGGCGGAACACTGCAGTTCATCAACAGCTATGGAGTGCGTGCCTTCACGATGCGCGCCCATGAGCTGGCGGAACGCTACGGTGAACGTTTCACGCCGCCCAGGCTGCTCATTGAGAAATCTGAACGCAACGAAAAATTTTAAGGAAAGGAGTCACACGTGTTTACGAAGCGAACGATCTACACGCCTGAACATGAAATGTTCCGCGAAAGCTTTAAAAAGTTCCTGCACAAGGAAGTTCTTCCCTATCAGGAAGAGTGGGAAGCCGCTGGCATCATCCCACGCGAAATCTATCAAAAGTGCGGCGAGCAGGGCTTCCTCGTGCCCCAGGCGCCCGAGGAATACGGCGGGCTCGGCATCCACGATTTCCGCTATGAAGCGATCATGCTGGAAGAGCTGGCCTACTACAACGAATTCGGTCTGATGCTGGGCCTGCACAATACGATTTGTGCTCCTTATCTTCTGACCTACGGCAACGAAGAGCAGAAAAAACGCATCATTCCCAAAATCGTCAGCGGTGAAGCGATCCTCGCCGTGGCGATGACCGAGCCCGGTGCTGGTTCGGACCTTGCGGGCATGAAGACTACGGCGGAAGACAAGGGTGATCATTGGGTGCTGAATGGTCAGAAGACCTTCATTTCCAACGGGATCAACTCGGATGTGATTCTGGTCGCGGCCAAAACCGTCCCAGGCAATCCGCATGCGATGGGTATCTTCATCGTCGAGCGCGGTGATATCGGACTGGAGCGCGGCACGCCTTTGAAGAAGATCGGTCTTCTGTCGCAGGATACGGCCGAGCTTTACTTTGAAAATCTCAAGGTGAAGAAAAGCAACGTCCTCGGCGATCCGACCAAGGGTTTCAAATACCTGATGGCCCAGCTGGCCACCGAACGTCTCTCGCTGGCCGTCGGTGCGGTTGCCAACTGCCGCGGCGCCATTGAATCGACCATCAAGTACGTGAAAGAGCGGAACGTCTTTGGCAAGCCGGTTGCGGCCTTCCAAAACACCCAATTCAAACTTGCGGAAATGGCCACCGAAACGGACATCGCCCAGGTTTACGTGGACCGCCTGATCGAAGAGCAAAACAACGGAACGGTAAGTCCCGAGCAGGCCTGTGCGGCCAAGTACTGGACCACGGACCTTGCGTGCAAGGTGATTGACGAGTGTCTGCAGCTGCACGGCGGCTATGGTTATATGAAGGAATATACCATCAGCAAAATGTGGCTGAACGCCCGTATCGGCCGGATCTATGCCGGCGCCAATGAAATCATGAAAACGGTCATCGCCCGTCAGATGCAGCTCTAGGAGAACGTCATGCAGCCCTTCGCTCAGCTTAAGGTTTTGGATTTCACGACCCTTTTACCAGGGCCTTTTGCGACCATGTACCTTGCCGATTGGGGGGCTGATGTTCTGCGTGTGGAAGCTCCCGACCGGGAGGATATGTCGCGGACCATGCCGCCTTTTGTCAAAGGCGTCAGCACCACGCATGCCTTCCTCAACAGGTCGAAGAAGTCGATCGTCCTCGATCTGAAGGAAGCCTCCGCACGCGCGAAGATTCTGGAGCTGGTTCAGGACTATGATGTCATCGTCGAGCAATTTCGTCCGGGGGTGATGGCGCGTCTGGGTCTTGATTACAAGGCTTTGTCCGCCGTCAACCCTCGCGTTATCTACTGCTCGCTCACCGGCTATGGTCAGACCGGCCCTTACGCGGATCGCGCGGGGCACGATATCAACTACGCGGCGCTCAGCGGTCTCGCGGCCATGACAGGGACCAGGGCGAGCGGCCCTGTGATTCACGGGGATCCTGTCTGTGATCTGGCAGGATCCTTTCATACCCTTTTTGGTCTTTTGACGGCGCTTTATCATCGGGAGCGCACAGGGGAAGGCCAGGCTGTGGATATTTCCATCACCGATAGCAGCCTGATGCTATCCGGTCTTTGGCTGTCGATGGGACTCGGCGCGCAGCAGTTCCCTACATGGGAAGGCACGCTGCTGAATGGTGGCTCGTTTTACGGCTACTATAAGACCAGCGATGGCCAATATCTGAGCGTCGGTGGGCTGGAACCCAAGTTCCTGCGTGGATTTTTGGAAGCCATCGAGGCCCTCGATCTTTTAACGGGCGATCTGAGCCGGCCGGATTATCTGATGCGCATGCGGATCGAAATCCAGGCCCGCATTCAGCTGAAGACGCTCGACACCTGGCTTGGGATTTTCTCGAAGCTCGATGTCTGTGTGGAACCCGTTTTAAGCATGGATCAGGTGATCCGTCATCCCCAATTTCAGGCGCGGCAGATGTTTGTCGATGTGCCGGCCGGTTACGGCGGTCAGCAGAAGCAGTTGGGTTCGCCTCTTAAATTCTCGAGCTTCCAGCCTATCTATCGCTTCGTCGGAGCGGCTAAAGGCGCGGACAACGACCTTCTGAAGTAACAGAACCTAACAAGTATGGGCAAGCGGATGTGGGCTCACATGCGATTGTTGTGATACTACTGTCTTAAAGATCCCCTGCTCCCCGGGGGATCTTATTTTGTTTCCCGAAGAATTCCACAAAGCGCGTCACGGCCGGCGGATGAAACCTGCGACTCGGGTAAACGATCCAGCCTTTGGCCGGTTCAAACGCATACTGCGGAAGAACCCGGACCACGCTTTCGGCCTTGAGTTCCTTTTCGATCAGAAACGAGGGCAGTAGACAAAGGCCCTGACCCTGCATCATAAGATCCTTTAAAAAAAGACTGTTATTGACGGCCACAGACGGTTCAAAGACATGCGTATGGGTTCGGCTCCTATGGGTCATGACCCAGCGATTGCGCTGCTTCGCATGGGTATAGGCGAGGCAGCGATGGTCCTTCAGATCCTCGGGCGATTGAATCGCGCCCATCTCCTTCTTATAGGATTTCGAGCAGACGAGATGATGCGGAAACTCGGCGAAAAGACTGGCCACGAGGCTGGAGTCCTTCATCTCGCGCTGGATGCGAATGGCGATATCATAGCCCTCTTCGACCAGATTCACGGTGGCATCTTCCAGATGAAGGGAGATGGATACCTTGGGATAAAGGCGATTGAAGTCTCGGACGACTTTGGATAGCTGGGTCAGGCCATAGGACATGGGCGCCGCGATCTTCAACCGACCCTTGACCTCCTGCGACAGCTGCGAAAATTGCTGATGCACATCCTCAATGTCCTGCAGGATCTTCACGCAGGCTTCATAGTAATGCATTCCGGCTTCGGTCAGCTGCAGCCGCCTTGTGGTTCTTTGCAGAAGCCGAATGCCAAGACTTTCTTCCAGATCCCCCACGATTTTACTGACCGCGGCCGGGGTCAGCTGCAGATCCTCAGCAGCATGGGCCATGACGCCGTGATCAACGACCTTGCAGAAGACGGACATGGATTTGAAGTTCATGAGGCTCCCGATTATTAACGTTTCGTTGAGAGTCCATCAAAATAATAAGCATTTTTGTTGGGAATGAAAGTGACGATAACTGAGGCTATCGGACGCCACCCTAACGGAAGGACACTGACCATGAATCCAAGACTTGCAATCCTGACCTCAGCTTTTCTCTTCGTTCAAATCGCCCACGCCAAGGAACCCGACGTCGGGATCAGTCCCTGGGGCAAGGATGATGAATTGGGACGCTTCAATCTAATGACCGATGCTTCCAGGGCGGCCATCCTGGGGCGCATTCTGGGGGGTAAAAGCTATGACCTCTCGGTCGAGTATTTCATTGGAATGCCCAGCTGGCATGCGATCGGTGACCCACGCTACCAGTTCTGGCTCACTCATACCCCACGAGGCACTGTGATTGACGATCCCATGCAGGTGGGGGACTCGCAGAATCATCATGTCGGGTATACAGGATCGGCGTTTTCCATGTATTCCCATATGGGAACCCACATCGATGCTCTGAATCACTTTGGATTGAACGGCAAAATTTGGAACGGCTTTCGAGCTGATGAATTCTTGGGCGACCGGGGCTGGAAGAAAACCGGCGCCGAGACGATACCGCCGATCATTGCCCGCGGCGTTCTTTTGGATATAGCCGGGCTCCGAGGCGGCGACATGCTGCCGGATCAGTATCGCATCACAAGGCAGGACATCCTGGATGCTCTGAAAAAGCAGAAGATCGCGCTGCAGAAAGGCGATGTGGTTCTGATTCGGACCGGCCGCATGAAGATTTACCAGGATGAGAAGGCCTACATGAATAATCCGCCGGGGATGAGCCTCGATGCCGCCCGGCATCTGATCGAAGAAGGTGGTGCGATGATCGTTGGCGCGGATAATTTAAGCTTCGAAACCTTCCCCTCCGAAGTCCCGGGGAATTACGTGCCGCTTCATACCTATCTTTTGGCTCAGAAGGGAGCACCCATCATCGAACTGGTTTTTCTTGAAGAGCTGGCGCGGGACAGGATTTATGAGTTTGCTTTTATTGCCGGATCGTTGAAACTGAGAGGCGCGGATGCTGCTCCCTTGCGGCCCATCGCGCTTCCCATCCGTCGCTAACTGAAGGAGTTGGATATGGCTTTTGAAATGCTCGTTGGCCTTAATGTGGTGGATGACGAGGCCTATAGCGCCTATCGCCGTGGCATGACGCCCATCATGGAACGATACGGGGGCAGTTTTCGCTACGATTTCAGGGTGGAAAAGACTTTGAAGAGTGAAGTCTCCCACCCGATCAATCGGGTCTTCATCATCAGCTTTCCTGATTTGGATGCGCGAAAGGGATTCTTTGCGGATCCTGAATATCAGAAAGTCAGGAAGGAATTCTATGTTCCCGCTGTGAAAGATACCGCGATTCTTTGGGAACATAACTCGTGACCGTGAAGGCCCCGGTTTCAGGACTGGGGCTTAATTCACTCCGTATCGCGCTTTGATGCGGTTGAGCTGCCCGCTCTTTTTCAAATCCTCGATGCCTTTATCCAGGACCTGCCGCAATTTCTTCCGAAGCTCCGGCTGCTGGGTCGCGATGCCCACATGCAGATCGGTGTAAAGATGCTCCATCGGTAGCTCACCCGCAATCTGCACGCTGTTTTCCAGTCCGTGGCGCCGCGCGTGATAAAGAAAGGCATTGCGATCGGACGGCACAATAGTCACACGCTGACTGGCGAGCATCTGCACCTGCTGATCGGTGCCCAGATCGCTGGCCAGGGTCAGGATATACTTTCTCTGGGCCGGATCATTGATCAGGGCACTGATCACCGGGGGATAGCCATAGTCGCGAATAACGGCCATGCTCTGCCCCTTCAGCGACTCCTCGCCTTTGAACCGCCAGCTGCTGCTTTTATGGGTGAACAGGCGTCCCTCGATTGTCCCGAGAGGCAGGCTATTGCGCTCAAGCTTCAGCTCTTCCGTCTCGTAGCGCGTCAAAGGAACGACGAGCTCCAACTGACCTTTCTGAGCCATGGTCTTTAGGCGTGCCCAGCTGCCCTTGATGGCCACCACCTTATAACCCTGGGCTTCCAGGACCTGTTGAACAGTATCCACGAAATAACCATTTTTAGCGTCTTTCAGACAGCTGTAAGGACAGAAATCGTCATAACCAAGGCGTATAGATTCAGGGCCGTCACTGAAGGCGAGGCTGGAAAGTCCAAGAAGCAAGCAGCCCAGGCGTAGGTTCCAGGACATGATGGGATACTCCTGAGTGAGGCGGAATTTGCTCATTCTAGGAGACTTGCTCGGTAAAAATCACGCAGAACTTTGGGGAATTTATGTAAGCGTTGGAGGGTAAGGGACAGCCCGGTGCTGAGCCCGGGCTCTGAGTTCACTAAAGCAGATGCTGCTCGTAGACGATGGTCTCTTCCGTTGTCATCGCCTTCGAGATCACATGACGGTACTTCGCTTCCACCTGATGCCTTTTGACCTTCAGAGTCGGTGTCATCATCCCGCCATCCACGGTCCAGTCCTCATGGATCAGAATGCAGCGGTTGATGCGCTCATGCTTATCGAGTTTTTTGTTCAGCCTTTTCAGGGACTCGGTGAATTCCCTTAGGATCAGATCCTGCGGCTGCTTGCGCGCGGATTCGGTCAGTACGCAAAGCGCCACGGGACTTGGCAGCGTGTTGCCCGTGATGCAAAGCTGCTCGATATAGGGGTTATCCGCCAGGAAATGGTTTTCAATCGGCGCTGGGGCTATGTATTTGCCGGTATCCGTCTTGAAAATCTCCTTGATGCGGCCGGTAATCTTCAGGCAGCCGTCTTCATCAATCTCGCCCATATCACCGGTGCGGATGGCGCCATCGAAAAGGACCTCCGCTGTGCCTTCGGGATCCTTGTAGTAGCCGAGCATGGCGGCTCCGTTTCGGATCCAGATTTCACCGTTCTCGGCGATGGTCAGCTGCGTGCGTGGCTGGGCCGGGCCCACGGTGCCGATCTTGTTTTCACCGCTGCGATTGGCGGTGGCGTAACCGAAGTTTTCCGTCAGGCCATAACCTTCCAGGATGTCGATACCGAGTTTTTTATACCAGGCCTGCAGCGAAGGGGCGATCGGCGCGGCGCCCGAACCAATCGAACGGGCCTTATGCAGACCGAGGCCCTTTTGGATTTTCTTTTTGATCAGAGTCGAAACCAGAGGAATGCTCAGAAGACGATCGAGTTTTTCCTGCGGAACTTTTTCGAGGATGCCCTGCTGGAATTTCTTCCAAAGGCGCGGCACCGAGAAAAATGCAGTCGGAGCCACATCCCGAAGATTCTGGGCGAAGGTATCGAGCGACTCGGCGAAGCTGATGGTCGCGCCCGCATAGATGCCGTTCATCTCCACCAGCACGCGCTCGGCGACGTGGGACAAAGGCAGATACGAGAAATAACGTTCTTCCGGGCCGAAGGAGAAGGTTTCCTTATAGCCCATCGCTGCCGACGCTATCGTCCGGAAGCTATGCATCACGCCTTTGGGATAACCCGTGGTGCCGGAAGTGTAGATGATGCTCGCCAGCTGATCGAGGTTGGGCTGATGCTGGCCTTCCAGGCTTTTGCCGGTTTCCAGCAGATGATTCCAGTCGTAATCGGCCGTCATCGGATCGGGATAGGGGAAACGGATGCGTTTGACCGACGAGGGAATGCCGGATTCCATCTTCTGCCATTCATCCAGTTTGCCTACGAAGATCACCTTGGTTTCGCTGTGGCGCAGGACGTAGTCAATGGAATCGGCCTGTTGCGTGGGATACAGAGGAACGCTGACGCAATCGGCCATCATAATCGCAAGGTCGGCCATGATCCAATGCGCGCAGTTTTTGGAAAGGATCGCGACCCGATCGCCCGATTCACAGCCGAGATCCTTCAAGGCCTGGGCCATGCGGCGCGCCTGGCGGCCGGTTTCGCCCCAGGTGTATTCATGCCATTTGCCGTTGAGCGGCTGACGCAGAAACACGCGATTGGGGTGGTTCTTCTCACGATCGTAAAACATATCGAGCGGTGTTTTCAGTATGGGCTCACTCATGGCCTGCCGTCCCCCTTGTTGATTGAAGATCTGCTTTTGATAGCAGGTATGCCCTTCATGAGAAAGCGGAAACTGCTGCCATTTCCTGACAATTTCAAAAAGGTTTTCTCGCGGTAAACAAAGAGGGAGGCGATGATAGATAATCTTGAGAAAAATTATGAAACGAAGGATTTGTGCGGCAGCAGAGCGATGGGTGATTTTATGGGGAGCCTCCCCCCCTCAAACCCTTGGGCCGAGTGAGAGGAAGGCTGACGTTTGTGCGTTGAAATGGGTTCAAGGGCAGCGTGACCAGCTCAGTTTCCATTTCTGGAAACTGCCTTCCGCGCTGTCTGTCCCCATCACGCCATAGGCATTGGGAAAGCTCTCGCGATCGGCATTCCACACCCGCATGGTCATATTAATATTCATGGCGCGCTCTTTATCACAGGGTGACCAGACTCTATCGTCTATTTTCACCTGCTGCTGGTAAAAGAATGGATTATCCTCGGGACCTTTTTTCGTATTGGTGACAGTGGTTCCTGGTCCAGCGCCCTGAATATAGTATTTCGTATTATGCAGGGCCTCGATGCCCTCATCGAGTTTGATGTATCCGCGGTAATCAAAACCTGCGACAGCGAAGCGCCAGCCCACAGGGATGGAGAGATTAAGGGTGATCTGGCAGTTTTTGATTCCGTTCTTCAGATCAATGCCTGGACCTGATTCCACGATGTTTTCATAAAACGTCAGCGCAAAGCTCATACGGTCAGCGGCAACGTTCGTTGTAAAACTATTCTCGCGACAACCGCTACCGCCGACAGTGATAGAGCTGATGTTGAAACCGGATGGGCCGACTTCCTGACCCTGCAGAGATGCTGTCAGATTCAAGAGACAGCCCCCTATGAGGAATAAGGGTGTTCGCATATTCTTCTCCTTCCAAGAGCAATTTCCAGACTCACATTAACAAATTATTGAAGAGACTCAAGATGAAGTCTGGAGCTCTTGCCAGCGGGAAGGATAAGCGAGTGGATATCGTTCACTGAAAGAAGGCAACTGACAGAACAGGATTTGGGGTGAAAAACCCAAGCGCCACCCCCGCATGGCGGGGGTTCGCTGGGCGCAAGGCTTGAAAATCAGACCTTTTTCGACATCCATTCCACCAAATCAATTTTGGTGAGGATGTGCAGCGGATGATTGTGCTTGTCGAGAACAATTGCGAGGCCCGACTTCATGATCGCGCCCTGCAGCGAACTGATCGGTGTATTGAGTTCCACCGTCGGCACCGAGCGTTCCATGATAGCGCCGACTTTCTCGTCCACGGCGTCGGTGGAGCTGAGGAAGTGCAGCAGATGATCTTCGGTCAAAATCCCGACGAGGTAGTTGTTGTTCAGGACGGGCAGCTGCGAAATGCACTGGGTCCGCATGAGTTCGATGGCCTTGGCGGCGCTCTCATCCACGCTGACGGTGATCAGGTTTTTCTTGGGTTTCGCTTCGACCAGACGCTGCACAGCGCCTTCCAGAGCCGAAGGACCCGAGAAGCTGTTGTCGGCCATCCACTTGTCATCGACGAACTTGGTCATATAGTTGCGGACGCCATCGGCCAGCAGCACCACACAGTTCTGGCCTTTTTTCAGCTTTTTGGCTTCTTTCAGCGCCGCATAAAGAGCCGAGCCCGCGGAACCGCCGCAAAGCAGACCTTCCTCGCGAATCAGGCGACGCGCGAGCAGGAAGGACTGCCGATCGTTGGTCTTCACCCAGGTATGCACGAGCTTGCGATCGAGCACATCGGGGACGAAGTCATAGCCGATGCCTTCGACTTTATAAGAAGAGACCTCGGTGCCGCCGCCGAGGATGGAGCCCTCGGGATCAGCGCCGACGATGATGCATTCCGGGTTGGCTTCTTTCAAACGCTTGGCCACGCCGGTGATCGTACCGCCGGTTCCGGCTCCGATCACGACCATGTCCACCTTGCCGTTCAGATCGCGCAGAATTTCTTCCGCCGTTGTCTCATAGTGAACGTTGGGGTTGGATGGGTTGCTGTACTGATCGAGGATATGCGCGTTGGGCAATTCCTTCTGAAGGCGCTTGGCTAC